>JASLDK010000055.1 GCA_030145945.1 Nocardioides sp. | reverse complement strand
AGGTAGGGTTCGCGCGCCCGACATCCCCCAGGTCACAGGAGGCACACTCGGTGAAACTCGATCACGTCGCTCATCCCCGGCTCTACGCTGCTGCGCGCGCGACGGTGCGAACCGTCAACACCCCGCTGGCCAAGCGCCGCGCGGCCAAGACATTCGCCGCCGCGCCGCGTCCAGCCATGCTCGAGATCGGCGGGCTGTCCGAGCGCGCCGGTTGGGTCGTCACCAACGTGAACGCCACGGCGCGCGACTATCTCGACGCCACGCAGACCTGGCCATTCGAGGATGGCGCGCTCGCGGTCGTCTATGCCGACAACGTGATCGAGCACATCACCTTGGACGGTGGGCGAGCGCTGATTCGCGAGGCATTCCGCTGCCTGCGGCCCGGTGGCGTCATCCGGCTGGTCACCCCGGACCTCCGCAAGCACGTCGAGCTGTATCTGTCAGGTGCAGCCGCGCTGGAGTCGGAGTCGGCGCGGCACTACCGCCGGATCGGCCTCACCGTCGAGCACCCCATCGATCTGGTACGAGTCCCGATCGCCTCCTTCGGCCATCACACGGGTTACCTGTACGACGTCGAGACGCTCTGCGCTGAGCTCACGGCGGCCGGCTTCACGCAGGCCAAGGAGTGGTCCCGCGACGAGAGCGGCCACCCCGCGCTGCTCGAGTTGGACAAGCGAGCGGGCGAGGGCGGCGCCCAGATGGCTGTCGAGGCCGTCCGTTGAGTTCGGTGCCGCTGGCTCCGATCGAGGGGCTGACCACCTCGGAGGGTCTCGGCTTCCGCGACCTCGTCTTCTCCGACCTGGTCCGCTATCGGCCCGACGTACGTCCCTCCTGGCGTGCGCTGTTGGTCAAGGCGGTGTCGAACCCTGGCCTGATCGCCTCCGTCATCCTCCGGGCCCAGCAGATGGCGGTGCGCTCGGGGCGGACACGGCTGGCCTTCCTGCTGCGCACGGTGGGCTTGTTCGTCGTGAGTGCCGACTTCGTTCCCGGTATGGACGTCGGTCCGGGGCTGCTGATGCCCCACCCCAACGGCATCGTCATCGGGAATGGACTGCGGGTCGGTGCCAACGTGACCTTCGGCGGCGGTGTGACCGCCGGCGTGAAGCAGCCGGACACCCCTCCCGACGCCGACGGCTTCCCAACCGTGTGCGACGGCGCGATCGTGCTCGCCAACGCGGTGCTGGTCGGGCCGGTCACGGTCGGCAGGTCGGCTCAGGTCGGCGCCAACTCGGTGCTCCTCTCCGACGCCCCCGAGTGCGCGGTGATGTTCGGAGTCCCCGCACGCAAGGTCGCCGTGCGCGAGCCGATCATCCCGGGCTCCTACGAGCGCCTGGGCTGACTGCGGTTCCGGCCGGGACCAGATGTCTCGGTTCCGGCCGAAGCGACCCACAGCCGTCGCGTCCTCGTCTAGGGTGGGCGCGCCCTTCCCCCACGGCCCACGAACGAGGAGTGCCCAGGCATGCAGGAACGAGTTGAGCAGGTTGTTCGCGAGTTTGTAGCGCGCGTCAAGCCCGATGCGGGCGAGGTCGCGTCCGAGGCGCCGCTCTATGCCGACGGCGTGGGCCTTGACTCGCTGGAGGCCGCAGAGCTGTCGGCCGTGCTCGAGGACGAGTTCGGCACCGACCCGTTCCAGTCCGAGGTCATGCCCGAGACGCTCGCGGACATCGTCGCGTTCTACGTCTCGGCCTGACCGGCGTCGATGATCGAGCTCCTGCGCCGCGGCGCAGCGACGCGGCCCGAGCGACCGGCGATCGTCACGCACGACGGTTCGGTCTCCTACAGGGAGTTGTTGGCGAGCGCCGAGACTGCGGCGCAGCGGCTGCGTGATCTCGGGGTCGAGCGGTTCGCGCTCGCTGATCACGAGGCTGCCCCGGTCGTCGCGCTGATGGCTGCCGCCTCGGCCGTGGGTGTCGAACTGACCCTGCTGCCGCCGGATGATCCGGAGCAGGTCCTCGACCTGGTGGGTCGTTTCGACCACGAGGTCGTGGTGAGCGACCGCGCGGACCTACCGAGTGAGCTGTTGCCCGCGGGCGTGCGCCGGATCGGGTTGGCCGACCTGTTGGCACCCGACGGCGTCGACGGAGGGAAGGGCGAGCGCGCCCTGGACCTTCCGGAGCACCGACCCCACCTGATCCTGACCACCGGCACCACGGGTGCTCCGCGTGGAGTGCGCCACGACTGGGGACGTCTGGTCCGCACGACCGCACGGGTCAGGCGGTCGCAGAACGAGCGTTGGCTGCTGTGCTTCGGGCTGCACCAGTTCGCCGGCCTTCAGGTGTTGCTCCACGTCTTCGCCGCCGGCGCGACCCTCGTCGCCCCTGCTCCGCGACGTCCGAAGGAGGGCCTCGCGGCCATGCGCGCGCTGGACGTCACGCACGCAAGCGCCACCCCGACGTACTGGCGATTCCTGCTGGCCGAACTCCGCGCCGACGGCGGGGCCACCCCGGCGTTGCACCAGATCACCCTCGGCGGCGAAGCGATTCCGGGGCCGCTGCTCGGAGACCTCGCTGCGGCCTTCCCCGACGCGCACGTCTCGCAGGTCTATGCGGCCTCTGAATTCGGCTCGACCGGCTCGATGCGCGATCGTCAGGCGGGTCTGTCGACTGCCGTTCTCGAACGTGGGGACGATGCCGACATCGCACTCAAGGTTGTCGACGGTGAGTTGTGGATCCGTTCGCGCACCGGCATGGTCGGCTACTACGGCGAGCCGGACGTCAACGCGGATGAATGGCGTCCGACGGGGGACCTCGTCGCCGTCGAGGGCGACCGGATCGTCTTCCTCGGGCGCTCGTCGGAGATCATCAATGTCGGCGGCGTGAAGGTCCACCCGCTCGTCATCGAGGAGCGGATCGGGGCCATCCCCGGTGTTGACGTCGCTCGTGTCCATGGCAGGCGGAACCCCATGACGGGTCAGATCGTTGCGGTCGAAGTGGTGGCCGCAGCAGGTGCGGACACTGCTGAGATAGATGCCGCCATCCGCACCGCGACTGCCGACCTGCCGTCGGCATCGCGCCCCCGCAGCATCCGGTTCGTCGAGGAGATCACGACGACTGGGAGCAAGATCGTCAGGAGAGAAGTTCCGTGAGCGAGACCCCCGTCGCCACCCCCGCCCTCGAGCCGCGCGTCGTGATCATCACCGGAGGCAGCCGCGGGCTGGGCGCCGGCATCGTTCAGGCCTATCTCGACGAGGGCGACATCGTTGCGACCTGTGCCCGCAGCGCCACTCCCGAGGTGGAGCGTTGGCAGTCCGACGTCGCCGTCGCGGACCGTTTCCTCTTCCAGAGCGCCGATGTGTCGAGCTCACAGGACTGTGCTGCTTTCGTCAACGCGGTCGTCGAGCGGTTCGGGCGCATCGACGTGCTCATCAACAATGCCGGTGTCGCGCGTGACGGTGTCATCGGGCTGACCTCGGATGAGGACATCGACGTCGTCGTCGATCTCAACATCAAGGGTTCCCTCTACATGGCCCGCCAGGTCAGCCGCCGGATGATGGTCAGGCGCCGCGGCACGATCGTCAACATCTCCTCGGTCGTGGGACGCTCCGGCTATCGCGGTCTCGCGGTCTACAGCGCCACCAAGGCTGCGCTGGAGGGCATGACCCGGGCACTGGCGCGCGAGCTCGGCACCCGCGGCATCACGGTCAACGCGATCGCGCCGGGCTACCTGCGCACCGAGATGAGCCATGGCCTCGACGAGGACCAGTTGCAGCAGATCGTCCGCCGTACGCCGGCCGGCCGGTTGGGCGACCCCGACGACATCGCCCGCGCCTGCCTCTTCCTCACCGACCCCCGCAACACCTATGTCACCGGCCAAGTGATGGTGATCGACGGCGGCCTGACCGGCTGATCCGTTTCGCCGACCCTGACGTTCCCCCAACCCAGCTGCTGAGGATCCCCGCCATGTCGAATGCTGACACCCATCCTGTGGGCGCCCCTGCCCTGTCCGAGCGCCCTGCCGAGATCCCCTTCACGGGTCGGGTCAAGCGGGTCCTCGTCCGCTTCGCGCCGACCTTCCTGGTCACCTTCCTCGACCGGATCGTGTTCCGGGCGCGGAAGGCCCGCATCCGCGGCGTACGGCGGGTCTTCGGGTGGATGGGGTTCAACGTCGCCCACCGCGCCGACTACTACTCGACGCTTCCGGTGCTGGAGGAGATCGAGAAGACCCGGGCCCGTTGGGACCGTCCCTCGGACCTGCCCGGTGTCGACCTCGACGTGGCGGCGATGCGCTCGCGGCTGGCCGGGTTGGCCCAGCGGTGGGAGAAGGAGTTCCTGGCCGAGACGGGCGACTATCTCGCCAACACCCGCAAGGGGTTCGGTCCGGGCTATCCGGAGTTCGACGCCCGCACGCTCTACTACATGCTGCGTGAGCACAAACCCGCTCGCTATCTCGAGGTCGGGTCGGGCCTGTCGACGTATTACGCGTCCCTCGCGGGCAAGCGCAATGCGGCCGAGGGTGCACCCCTGCAGATCACCTGCATCGAGCCCTATCCGTTCGACACCCTGCACACGATCGAGAACTTCTCGCTGATCGAGGGCTTCGTCCAGGACGTGCCGACCGCGCGGTTCGAGGAGCTCGAGGCCGGCGACGTGTTGTTCATCGACTCCTCGCACTCGCTGAAGATCGACAGCGACGTCGCCTACCTCTTCCTCGAGGTTCTGCCACGAGTCAAGCCGGGTGTCATCGTGCACATCCACGATGTGCCGTTCCCTTACAACACGCCGTTCCCGGCCGACACCTGGCTGTTCGGGGAACGGTGGCCGTTGTACTGGCAGGAGGCGATGGTCGTGCAGACGTTCCTCGCCTTCAACAAGGAGTTCCCGATCGAGCTCTCGATCCCGATGCTTCGCTTCGACGACGAGGTGGCGTTGCGCAACGCGCACCCTCGCTACGTCCCGGTCGCTGACGACCCGAACCCGCCGTCGTCGTTGTGGCTGCGTCGCGTGGGCTGAGCCGGAACCCACCGATCCAGGCTGAGCGCGCGAACCAACGACGTACAGAAACCACGAAGGCCCCCGCCGAGGCGGGGGCCTTCGTCATGCTCGGGGGAGGAGCGTCAGCGCGATGCTGCGCGCTTGCCGCCGGGCTTGTCGCCGTCCTTGGTGATCTTGCCGCTCCGCTCGGGGGCGGTCTCCTCGTAGTAGTAGTAGTAATAGGAACCGATGGCGCGCTTGGCGACCA
>JASLDK010000054.1 GCA_030145945.1 Nocardioides sp. | reverse complement strand
ATGCCGAGAATCCTGTGGATTGGTGGGAGTGGGGACCCGAGGCGTTCGCGGAGGCGAGACGGCGCAACGTCCCGATCCTGCTCTCCGTCGGGTACGCCGCCTGCCACTGGTGCCACGTGATGGCCCACGAGTCGTTCGAGGACGACGCGACGGCGGCGTACCTGAACGAGCACTACGTCAGCATCAAGGTCGACCGTGAGGAGCGGCCGGACGTCGACGCGGTGTACATGCAGGCGACGACGGCGATGACGGGCCAGGGCGGGTGGCCGATGACGGTGGTGCTCGATCACGAGGGGGCGCCGTTCTTCGCGGCGACCTACCTGCCGGACCAGCCGCGGCACGGGTCGCCGTCGTTCACGCAGGTGCTGCAGGCGTTGAGCAATGCGTGGACCAACCGCGGTGACGACGTACGGGCTACGGCGGGGAATGTCGTCGAGCACCTGCGACGGGAGGCCGCGATGCCGCCGTACGCGCTGACGGGGGAGCGGATCGACGCGGCCGTTGCCACCCTCGCGACGGAGTACGACGCGATGGCCGGTGGGTTCGGGGGCGCGCCGAAGTTCCCGCCCACGATGGTGCTGGAGTTCCTGAGGCGCTACCGCGGTGACAGCGAGCAGCAGACGCGGCACATGTTGGCGCGGACGGTTGCGGCGATGGCCGGGAGCGGGATGTACGACCAGGTCGGGGGCGGGTTCGCGCGGTACGCCGTGGACCGGGCCTGGGTCGTGCCGCACTTCGAGAAGATGCTCTACGACAACGCCCAACTGCTCGGTCTCTACGCCCGGTTGGGCAGTGAGCTCGGCGACCGGATCGCCACCGAGACCGCGGATTTCATGCTGCGCGAGCTGCGGACGGCTGAGGGCGGCTTCGCCTCCGCGCTCGACGCGGACAGTCCCGCCGAGATCGGCGAACACGCGCACGAGGGGCTGTTCTACGTCTGGACGCCCACCCAGCTGGTCGCCGTACTCGGTCCCGACGACGGGGCGTGGGCGGCTGAACTGTTCGGGGTCACAGCCGAGGGGACCTTTGAGCACGGCATGTCGACCCTGCAACTGCGGCACTACCCCGCAGACGACGCAGATCGTCAACGCCTCGAAGAGGTACGCCGCCGGCTGCTCGCCGCTCGTGAGGAACGGCCACGGCCGGCGCGGGATGACAAGGTCGTCGCGGCCTGGAACGGTCTGGCGATCAGCGGTCTGGTCGACGCTGGCCGTCGATTGGGGCGTCAGGACTACATCGACGCGGCGGTCGAGGTGGGGGAGTTGCTGGTTCGGCTCCATCTCCGCAATGGCCGGATCCTGCGGGTGTCTCGTGACGGTGTGGCCGGCGCTCATGCCGGTGTGCTCGAGGACTACGGCTGTGTCGCCTCCGGCTTCCTCGCCCTCGCGCAGGCCACGGCCGAGCCACGCTGGTTGCAGCTGGCAACGGCGCTGATCGACACCGCTCTGGAGGGATTCGCCGCTCCGGACGGGGGATTCTTCGACACCGGCGCCGATGCCGAGGTCCTCGTGACCCGGCCGCGCGATCCCGGCGACAACGCGTCGCCGAGCGGATTCAGCAGCCTGGTCCACGCCCTCGTCGAGGCACATGCGCTGACCGGTGAGGGCCGTTATCGCGACCGGGCCGAGGCCGCGCTGGCCACGGTCGCGATGCTCGTGGAGAAGGCTCCGCGGTTCGCCGGGTGGTCGCTGGCCGCGGCCACGACGATGCAGGACGGACCCCTCGAGGTCGCCGTCGTCGGCCCGCCTGGCCCGGAGCGGGATGCGCTGGTCCGCAGGGCGCTCACCCTGCCCGGCGCGGTCGTGATCGCAGCGGACGATGCGATCGACGAGATCCCCTTGCTCACGGACAGACGTGCGCTGGACGGCCGCCCGGCGGCGTACGTCTGTCGAGGCTTCGTCTGCGAGCGTCCCGTCACGGATCCGGATGACGTCGGATGACCGAACGGTCGCGCATGACGATCGCGTTGGTCCTGAGTGTCGTCATCTTCGCGGGAGCCGTATTGGCTGGTCCGGGAGACGAGCTCGCGGCGCTGCGGCGGGTGATCGGGATCGGCAAGGAGCCGCTGGGGCAGCCCGCGACGGTTGCTGCTGGCGGAGTCCATGCCTTTCTCGACTTCCAGCCCGGATCCACCGAGGAGCCGGTGACCTGGGACCCGTGCCGCGAGATCCGGTTCGAGGTCAATCCCGACGGGGCTCCGGACAACGCGGAGGAGACGGTCTCGTTCGTGCAGAGCGCGATCAGCCGGGTCTCCTCCGTGAGCGGGCTCGAGTTCACCTACGAAGGAACGACGGATCGTCGGCCGGAATTCAGCGGCAAGGGTGCGTATGGACGGGGCCAGCCGGTTCTCGTCGCGTGGGCCACGGCGTCGGAGGTGCCCGACCTGAAGGGCGATGTCGCTGGGGTGGGCGGCTCCGCGTCCCGGCCGTTCGGCAGCGACCAACGTCTCTGGTACGTCACTGGCGGGGTCACCCTCGACGCCGACGCCTTCGCGAGGATCGCCCAGCGACCCGACGGAGAAGCCCAGAGTCGCGCGATC
>JASLDK010000385.1 GCA_030145945.1 Nocardioides sp. | reverse complement strand
GGATGGTCCGGATCGGTCCACGGTGACCCGAGCGTCGGGACGAGGTGGATCCCGGTCTCGCACGTCGCCTCGGCCAGACGGTCGGACGGCAACCGCGCCGCCGTGTAGGGATAGACCCAACGCCAAGCCGGGTCGACCTGGTCGAGGTCCATGTCGAACACTGAGTCGGGGCCATCGAGGTCGTGGAAGGTGCGCCGGAAGGTGTCCTCGGGACACTGGTCAGCGACGACGTCACTCGTCGGCGCTATCCGACGCAGATTTCCCGTGGCGATCGACACGAACCAGACGAGTTGGTCCGGCCCCTCCAAGAACTTCACCGGCCCCCCGGCCGCCCCGGCCTCGGCGAGCACCTGCACACCCCGCACCTCGCCGGAGTCGGTCAACTCTGCGGTCCAGACGCGGTTCTGTGCATAGTCGCCGAAGGTCAGCAGGCCACGCATCTGTGCCGGGTACGCCGGGGAGGCGAGCCGGACTCCGGCAGTGATCGAACCGCCGCCGACGCCGTGAGGATAGGTGTAGGACGGCTCCCGGGCACCGCCGGCGCGAACGGTCGCGCACAGGTGCCACGGGTCGCTCTCGGTCGCGATGTCGCCGACGTCGGTGGCGGAGGTGCCCTCGAGGCAGGGCCATCCGAAGTTGGCGACGGTGCCCGACGGGACGCTGAGATCCAGCAGGTCGATCTCCTCGGTGGTCCCTTCGCCCACGTCACCGATGGCGAGAAGGTTGCCCTCGATGCTGAACCGGAAGGGGTTTCGCAGCCCGAGCGCAAGCACGCGTGATCCGTTGTCGGCGCCATCGCCGGTGAACCCTGGGTTGCCCGGAACCCCACGTCCGGTGGTCGGATCGATGCGAAGGATCTTGCCCGCGAGCACCTGCAGATCCTGGGCGAGAAGCGTTCCTTCGCGACCGCGGAGGCCGCCGGCAGCAAGGTACAGCGAGCCGTCACCGATGCCGACGAGAAGCCGTCCCTGGGCATCGAAGCCGAGGTCTCCGATGGTGTGGGCATCACCGCGGAGCGGAATGCAGTCGGGCGTGCGGACGTTCTCGGTGGCCCAGCATTCAGGACCGGTGACGCGGCCCAGGACGACCGTCCGGGAGTTCGGGTCGAGGGCCTCGTCGGTCCAGGTGTATCTCGCAATCTGCTGGCTGTGTCGCTCGGACGTCGTCCCGGCCGGATCGGCAAGGACATGGGCGAGATAGACGTAGCCGTTGCTGGCGAAGGAGGGGTCGACCGCTATCCCGGTCAGACCCGCGTCACCCTGATCATGCACGAGATCGCTCAGGTCGAGCACCTCGCGCGGCGGCGCGAACCCACCGGCATCCATCGGCTCGACGATCTGCACCTTCCCCGCCTTCTCCGTAACGAGGACCGCTCCGGACGGCAGGACCGCAGCGCTCGTCGGCAGATGCAGACCACCCTGGACGGTCTCCATGGCGAATCCGGCGGCCACACCGGAGTCGACGCCGACGGCGGGAGCAGGGACGTCGACCAGGATCGCCTCGCTCAACGTACTCCCGCCGGGCCCGATCGCACGGGCGACCACATCGTGGCTCCCCGCGCGTGCGTTGAGTTCGGCCCGCCACGGTGGTGCGGTGTCCACGGCGACCTGGACTCCATCAACCAGGAAGCGGACCTTGTCGACCTGCCCCGTGGTCTCTGCCCTGATCACCACACCGTCGACGCCCACCGTGATGGAGGGCGGGAAGGGTCTGGGCACGGGCGCCGGCGGAATGCCTGTCACGACGACGGCCCGGCTCTTCATCGCAGCGATCCGGTGGCCGTTCGCACGGTGCGCCGGCACCCGGAAACGAAGCCGTACGTCGCTCGCCGTGGCCACCCTGACCGCGCTGACCACGCCACGCCGATTCGTGCGTGCGCGCGCGACGCTGACCCAGCCGCCGGCAACTGATTGCTCGACACGAACCGGTCGACGGCGACTGTTCGGGAATCGCGTGCGCAGGCGGACCGTCTCTCCTACGCGCGGATCGGTCGGCACCACCTCCACCGCAGGACGCCCCGGCGCGCTCGCCAGTGTCGCCGCAGCCGCGGCGGCTTGGACGGGAGGCGCGAGGGCGCTGGCGTCGCGGGGCGGAGCCCACAGACCCGCGACGAGCACGCACACCCACAACGCCCGAACCATGGGGTCATCGTGATCCATTCGCGGCGGCGTGTCCTGGTTTTGCGGTGGTCCGGGACCTTGGTCTCGATGCGCTCCGTCGCGGCCTGCGATGATGACACCCGATGACAGAGGTGCCCCCGCTCCAGGCCGGCGACCGGGTGGCTCTCCTGGTCCCCGGATCGCTGGAGTACGTCGATGCAGTCTGGCGGCTGTTGACGGCCGGGGTGTTCCCGATCCCCCTCGACCCACGGCTCACCGCCTCCGAGCGGGAGCGGATCCTGGCCGGTCTCTCGCCGACATCGATCATCACGACGGAGGCCGAGTTGGCCTCCTTGCGACGGAGCTTGCCGGCACCCGGTCTGCCGCTGGGACGTCCGATGCACTGCACGAGCGGGACGACCGGCGTACCCAAGGGGGTGTTCTCGGGTCTGCTCTCCCGTGACGATGCCGAAGCCCTGTGGGCCGAGGAGCGCGACCTGTGGAGCTTCTCTCCCGACGACGTGAATCTCGTCCTGAGTCCGCTCTATCACTCGGCTCCTCTGCGCTTCGCCCTCGGAACCCTCCTGGCGGGCGGTCGTCTGAGCATCCCCGGCCCCTTCGATCCTGAGGCGGTCACGGCGGCGATCGACGCAGATCGGCCGACGACCATGTTCTGCGTGCCCACCCACCTGCAGCGGCTCTTCGAGCACTGGGACACCCACGGATCGCCGGACCTGTCGTGCTTCCGACTGGTCGCCCACGCCGGCGCACCCTGCCCCGACGACCTGAAGCGCCGGCTGATCGCAGCTTTTCCCGTCGAGACGACGTGGGAGTTCTATGGCTCGACGGAGGGTCAGTTCACCGCGTGCCGGAGCGAGGAGTGGCTCGAACGCCCGGGCACGGTGGGGCGAGCCCGGCCCGGGCGCGGGCTGTCAACCGATCCCGACGGCACGATCTGGTGCACCGTGCCGCCCTACGCGCGCTTCACCTACTTCAACGCGCCGGGAAAGACTGCTGATGCGTGGCGTCAGACCCCCGCAGGTGCGGCATTCTCGGTCGGCGACCTGGGACGCATCGACGACGATGGCTACCTCTTCCTCGACGGACGCCGTGAGGACCTGATCATCAGCGGCGGCGTCAACGTCTATCCGAACGAGGTCGAGCAGGTCCTCGGAGCGTGCGTCGGCGTCCAGGACATCGCCGTCTACGGCGTCGACGACCCGGTGTGGGGGCAACGCGTCTGCGCCGCTGTCGTCGGCAGCGTCGCCGAGGCCGATCTCATCGCCTACGCACGCGAGCACCTCGCGCCGCCGAAGCGCCCGAAGGAATACCGGTTCCTCGACGAACTGCCCCGCACCCTGACAGGAAAGGTGCGACGCACCGCCCTGATCAACACCATCCAGTTCGGCTGATTCACTCCGACCGGGGTTGCAGCTCCAACGCCAGCCATGCGCCTACTCGCGCCGACGGGTCGTCGAGATCCAGGCCGGTCAGCCGCTCGATGTCGGCCAGTCGATTGCGCACGGTGTTGCGGTGGACGCCGAGGTCGTCGGCGACCGCGCCCCGTGATCCGTGATGACGCAGGAAGGCCGCCAGCGTGGTGCACTGCTCTGCGTCGAGGGGTTCGAGCAGCGTTGCGGCGTACTCCTGACCGACCGCCTCGGGGATCAGTGCCAGCGGTCCGGCGTCCGCGACCTCCTCCCAACGTCGTACCGGAGTGGCCACGGTGGTGCGGTCGAGTGCATGACGAGCGGACTCCGCGCTCCGGGCGGACTCGTCCGCGGCCACCGGCCGCCCGACGCCGATGCGTAGGTCGGTGTTCTCACCGATCAACTCGATCGCGCGCTCCACACGTCCGGCGGGCGCCACGGCGACGAGCTGGCCGTCCACGACTCCGGCGACGACGTCGGGCCCGTGATCCTCGATCCGACCGAGCGCGTCATCCATCGCCTCGTCCGGCCCGGCCGCGCGCAGGACGCGCAGACGTTCGGGGATGCGCCCACCACCATCGGCGAGGTCGAGGAGGACCTCCGCGGAGCGCTGATCCCCGCCACACAGCAACTCGAGGGCCCGGCCGCGCAGTCGGCGTTCGGCGGACCGGCGTTCTGCCCGTCGTTCGACAGCAAGACTGAGCAGCACGGCCGCGGTGTCGATGGCCGAGCGTCGGGGGTCGTCCAGTGCTCCGACGACCCGGACGACGAGGAACAGCTCCGCCCGGCCCGCCAGACCGATGGGGCGCACCACCGTGGTGGCGCCGTCGCGGGCGGTGATGGACATCGCCCCCAGCCCCTGACCCCGGATGCTCGCGACCTCGGCCTGCACCAGCGCCATGTCGAGGCGTCGTACCGACGTCCGCTCAGCGATCGTGCCGTCGCGGTGGACCAGGGCGGCCGAGGCGTCAAGCAGGCGAGCCAGACGTTCGACGAGCGGTCGCAGGTCGAGCGCGAGGGCGGCATGGGTGACCCGGCGTTGCAGCTCGAGGGCGTGGCGGGTGGCCGACTCCTCCTGACGGTGGAGCAACTCGGCGGCCGCCCTCGACACCGCCACGAAGGCGGTCGCCCGCGGCACTTCGAGCAGCGCCAGGCCTCGCGTGCGACAAGCCTCGACCAGTGCGTCCGGCAGACGGTCGTGGGTCAGTCCCGTTCCCAGGCCGAGGGCCGCCGCGCCGGCGTCCACCAGACGATCGACGTACGCCGCCCACTGCCGGCTCCACCCGCGGGTGCCGAGCCCCGTGGTGAGCAGGAGTTCGCCACCCTCGAGGTACGGCGTGGGGTCGGCGAGCTCGCTCGTCGCGACCCATCTCAGCGCTCGCGCGTCGCTCGGGATGTCCCCGGCCGGGCGCAGGTCCAGCTCGGGGATCGCCACGAGGTCCGCCACTGTCATCATCGCGCCATTGTTGCACAATCAATCACTCGTGATTGTGCATTGATGTCATGGCGTGCGGCGAGTGCGAGTCCTACGGTCGAGGCATGACCGATCACACCTCCGGCGGCCCTGGCATCACCCAGGAGCGACGCCTCGTCACCGCGATCCCCGGCCCGCGTTCCCTCGAACTCGCCGAGCGCAAGGCCAAGGCCGTCGCGTCCGGCGTGGCCGTCGGCCTCCCCGTGCAGATCGTCGCCGCCGGCGGGGGCATTCTCGTCGATGCCGACGGCAACCAGCTGATCGACCTCGGCTCCGGCATTGCCGTGACCACTGTCGGCAACAGCGCGCCGCGCGTGGTCGAGGCCGTCTCACGCCAGGTCGCCGAGTTCACCCACACCTGCTTCATGGTGACGCCCTACGAGGGCTACGTCGCCGTCGCAGAGAAGCTCAACGAGCTCACCCCCGGCACGCACGAGAAGCGGTCGGCCCTGTTCAACGCGGGCGCTGAGGCCGTCGAGAACGCCGTCAAGATCGCGCGGTCCGCGACCGGCAAGCAGGGCGTGGTCGTCTTCGACCACGCCTACCACGGCCGCACCAACCTCACGATGGCCATGACGGCCAAGAACATGCCCTACAAGAAGGGCTTCGGCCCCTTCGCCTCCGAGGTCTACCGGGCTCCCCTGTCCTATCCCTTCCGCGACGGCGGACTGGACGGCGTCGAGGCCGCCCGCAGGGCGATCGACGTCATCGAGAAGCAGGTCGGCGCCGACAACCTCGCAGCCGTGGTGATCGAGCCCATCCAGGGCGAGGGCGGCTTCATCGTTCCCGCCGACGGCTTCCTCCCCACCCTCGTCAACTGGTGCCGGGACAACGGAGTCGTCTTCGTCGCCGACGAGGTCCAGACCGGCTTCGCCCGCACCGGTGAGCTGTTCGCCTGCGACCACGAGGGCGTCGTGCCCGACCTGATCGTGACCGCCAAGGGCATCGCCGGTGGCCTCCCGCTCGCCGCGGTCACCGGCCGAGCCGAACTCATGGACGCAGCCCACGCGGGCGGCCTCGGCGGCACGTACGGCGGCAACCCGCTCGCCTGCGCCGCCGCGCTCGCCGTCATCGAGACCATCGAGGCCGAGGGCCTGGTCGATCGTGCCCGGACCATCGGCAAGACGATGACCGAGCGGCTCGCCGCCCTGCAGGAGTCCGACTCCCGCATCGGCGAGGTCCGTGGTCGCGGCGCGATGATCGCCGTCGAACTGGTCAAGGCCGGCACCACCGAGCCCGACGCCGACCTCACCAAGCAGATCGCCGCTGCCGCCAACGCGCAGGGAATGGTCGTCCTGACCTGCGGTACCTACGGCAACGTGCTGCGATTCCTGCCGCCCCTGTCCATGCCCGACCACCTGCTCGACGAGGCCCTCGACCTCCTCGCCGGCATCCTCGCAGAGAGCCGTGACGCCTGATGCCCACCTTCGAGGTCCACGACCCCGCCACCGGCCTGGTCATCGACACCGTCAACAACGGCACCGTCGAGGACGCCACCCGCGCCGTCGACGCCGCCGCCGCAGCCTTCCCCGACTGGGCGGCCAAGCCGGCGCGGGTCCGCGCCGAGATCCTGCGTCGCTGCTTCGACCTGATGATCCGCGACGCGGATCTGCTCACGGGCCTGATCGCCTCGGAGAACGGCAAGTCCGTCGCCGACGCCCGCGCCGAGGTCAACTACGCGGCCGAGTTCTTCCGCTGGTTCAGCGAGGAGGCCGTTCGCGGCGAAGGATCGTACGCCGACGCGCCGGCCGGCGGTGCCCGGTCGCTGGTCACCCACGCCCCCGTGGGCGTGGCCGCGCTGATCACGCCCTGGAACTTCCCGGCCGCGATGGCGACCCGCAAGATCGCTCCGGCGCTCGCCGCGGGCTGCACGGTGGTCCTCAAGCCGGCTTCGGAGACCCCGCTGACGGCGCTGGCGATCAAGAAGATCCTGCTCGAGGCCGGCGTACCCGAGGGTGTCGTCAACGTCGTCCCGTCCACCGCCGCCGGTGACATCGTGACGGCTTGGCTGGAGGACTCCCGGGTCCGCAAGGTCAGCTTCACCGGATCCACCGGGATCGGCCGCGTGCTGCTGCGCCAGGCCGCGGACCGGGTGATGAACACGAGCATGGAGCTCGGCGGCAATGCACCCTTCGTGATCACCGCTGACGCGGACATCGACGCTGCTGTCGCCGGCGCGATGATCGCGAAGTTCCGCGGCGGCGGCCAGGCCTGCACGGCGGCCAACCGGTTCTACGTCCACGCCGACGTCGCCGACGTCTTCGTCGAGAAGTTCGGTGCGGCCGTGGCCGCACTCAAGGTCGGCCCGTCGGCCGATGCCGACAACCAGATCGGTCCGGTCATCAGCGAGAAGGCACTGATCGGGATCACCAAGCTCGTCGACGCGGCAGTCGCCGACGGCGCCAGGATTGCCGTCCAGACCGAGGTCCCGGATCAGGGCTGGTTCTTCCCGCCAACGATCCTGGTCGACGTGCCCTTCGGAGCACCGATCCTCGCGGAGGAGATCTTCGGACCGGTCGCACCGATCGTGACCTGGACAGACGAGGACGAGATGCTCGCGTCCGTCAACGACACCGAGTTCGGTCTCGCTGCCTACGTCTACGCCGGTCGCCTCCAGGACGCACTGCGCCTCGGCGAGCGGATCGAGGCCGGCATGGTCGGCATCAATCGCGGCATCGTCTCCGACCCGGCGGCGCCGTTCGGCGGCGTCAAGCAGAGCGGCATCGGCCGCGAGGGTGCCCACGAGGGCATCCGCGAATACCAGGAGACGCGCTACTACAGCGTCGACTGGAGCTGACTGTTCCCCGCCCGGTCGCCGACCTCCCATCGATCCGTTCGACGGGAGGTCGGCGGCATTTCGGTGTCCTCGGTCCGATGAGTCGAGCATCACGATGCACACATCGCGGACCACCGCAACCCCCTGCCACCAGACCCCCTAAGGTTGGGACGTGAAGGCTCTACTGCTCGAGAACATCCACCCGGCCGCCGTCGAGATCCTCGAGGGCCGTGGCTACGAAGTGGAGCTCCGCACGGGCTCCCTCTCCGAGGACGAACTCATCGAGGCCGTGCCCGGCATCCACCTGCTCGGCGTACGCTCCAACACCAACGTCACCGCGCGCGTGCTGGACGCCGCGACCGACCTGGTCGCCGTCGGCTGCTTCTGCATCGGCACCAACCAGGTCGACCTGGTGACCGCAGCCGACAAGGGCATCGGTGTCTTCAACGCGCCCTACTCCAACACCCGCAGTGTCGTCGAACTCGTCATCGGCGAGATCATCGCGCTCGCACGACGCCTTCCCGACAAGATCGAGAAGATGCACGCCGGCGTCTGGGACAAGTCGGCCAACGGCAGCCACGAGGTTCGCGGTCGCACGCTCGGCCTGATCGGCTACGGCAACATCGGCACCCAACTCTCCACGGTCGCCGAGGCTCTCGGCTTCAACGTCGTCTTCTACGACAAGGCCGACCGCCCGGCCCACGGCACCGCCCGGCGATTGCGCACGATGAAGGAGGTCCTCGAGATCTCCGACGTCATCAGCCTGCATGTCGACGGTCGTCCGGGGAACGCCGGCTTCTTCGGTGCGGCCGAGTTCGCGGCCATGAAGCCGCGCGCGATGTTCATCAACGCCTCGCGCGGCATGGTCGTCGACTACGACGCGCTGCGCGACAACCTCCTCTCGGGCCACGTCTCCGGCGCAGCCGTCGATGTCTTTCCCAGCGAGCCCAAGAAGCAGGGCGACCCGTTCGAGTCGGTGCTCCGCGGTCTCGACAACGTCATCCTCACCCCCCACATCGGTGGTTCGACGCAGGAGGCCCAGGAGGAGATCGGCGGCTTCGTCGCCGAGAAGCTCGCCCGGTTCGAACTCGAGGGCAGCACCGCCCTGTCGGTCAACCTGCCAGCCGTCGTCCCGCCCGATCTGCCGGCGGGTCGTCGTCTCGCAATCCTGCACCGCAACGTCCCCGGCGTCCTCGCCGACCTCAACGCCACCTTCGCTGCGGCCGGCGACAACGTCGTCGACCAACTGCTGTCGACGAAGGACAACTTGGGGTACGTCGTCATCGACGCCGCCGAGCCGCTCTCCACCGACGCGCTGGACCAGATCCGGGCCAAGGACTACTGCGTCTGGGCACGCACCTGGTGATCGCCCAGTCTTCGCCTGCTGGATCAGCCTGATGGTTCAGCAGGCGAACTGGCGCCGGTAGTTCTGCGGGCTGACGCCGCGAACCCTGGCGAAGTGATGTCGCAGCGTGGCCGCGTTGCCGAATCCGACCTTGCCCGCGATCCATTCGATCGAGTGCTCCGTGCGCTCCAACAACTCCTCGGCAGCCGCGACGCGCTGCCGCGTCACCCAGTGGTGCGGGGTGCTGCCGGTCTCGTCGCGGAACCGACGAGCGAAGGTCCGTGGTGACATCAGGGCGCGCTTGGCCAACTCCTCGACCGAGTGGTCCTCACCCAGGTTGTCCAGAATCCAGGTGAGCAGCGGACTCAGCGTCTCGGCGTCACACTCGGGCACGGCACGGGCGATGAACTGCGCCTGCCCACCATCACGATAGGGCGGTACGACGGCGCGGCGAGCGATCACGTTCGCCACCGCTGCGCCGTACTCCTGTCGCCAGATGTGCAGGGCGGCATCGAGGCCTGCGGCACTGCCGGCGCCAGTGACGACCTGGCCCGCATCGACGTACAGGACCTCGGGCACCACCTTGGCCAACGGGAAGTCACGTTGCAGACGCTCGGTGTGCATCCAGTGCGTGGTGCACTCGATGCCGTCGAGCAGGCCTGCCTGACCGAGCACGAAGGATCCGCTGCACACCGACATCAGCCGCGCTCCACGTGCGTGCGCGGCACGAATCGCCTCGATGACCGCCGGCGAGGCATCACCGTTCTTGATCGCCGGGATGCCGACGAGATCGGCTTGGGCCACCCGGTCGAGGCCGTGCGCGGCCTGCAGGGTGAATCCCATCGACGTCCGGATCGGCCGGTCCGTCTCGGCACAGACCGCGAAGTCGATGGCCGGCACGCCGTCAGCGGTGCGATCGATCCCGAACGCTTCGCACAGGATGCCGAGCTCGAAGGGAGCGACGCCGTCGAAGGCGATGACGGCGACGTTGGTCAGCATGCCGACAGCCTGTCACTGTGATGGCAGGAAATCAACGGACGTCGGCCTTCCTGCCACTGGTGGCAGAAAATGGACAAGAGCATGATTTCTGCCATGACCACCGCACTCGCCATCACCGCCGTCCTGACCCTGCTTCTGAGCGGCCTCGGCGCGCTCGTCGCCTGGACCCTCCACGACGGCCTTCTGGCTCGCCAACAACCCCGCTGGTTCGACTGAAGTCAGCCCCGAAAAGCCCGAAGGCCCCGACCGAGTGGTCGGGGCCTTCGTGGTTGTCCTGCAGATCGCGGGTGCGATCAGTTGCCGCCACCCGTCAGCTTCTCGCGAAGCGCCTGGAGCGCCTCGTCGGAAGCGAGCGAGCCGCCGGTCTCCTCCTCGGCAGGAGCCGATGAGTAGGAGTTGGACTCGCCAGCCTCGATCTCGGCCTGCTTGGCCTCGGCCTGCTGCTTGACGTGCGCCTCCCAGCGGGCGTGCGCCTTGGCGTACTGGTCCTCCCAGGTCGCGCGCTGCTCGTCGAAG
>JASLDK010000289.1 GCA_030145945.1 Nocardioides sp. | reverse complement strand
TGACCGGCCGCGCGACCTGGTGGCCCTCCTTGAACGCCGTCGACACCGGGGAGCAGCCGGTGGCCTGGGCGCCGAAGATCCGGTACGGCTTGTCCTCGACCAGCCCGAGCCGGATCAGCTCCTGGAAGGCCTTGTCGACCTTGGTGAGCTGCGAGCCGGAGGCGACCGGGATCACGATCTGGTCGGGCAGTCGCCAGCCGAGCTGCTCGGCGATCTCGTAGCCCAGGGTCTTGGAGCCCTCGGCGTAGAACGGACGGACGTTCACATTGACGAACGCCCAGCCCTCCTCCTCCGCAGCGATCTCCTGGGCAAGCTTGTTGACGTCGTCGTAGTTGCCGTCGACGGCGACCAGCGAGTCGGTGAAGATCGCCGAGTTGACCTGCTTGGGCTGCTCGAGGTTGCTCGGGATGAACACGACGGTCTTGATCCCGGCGCGGGCACCTGCTGCGGCGACAGCGTTGGCGAGGTTGCCGGTCGAGGGGCACGCGAAGACGGTCGAGCCGAGTTCACGGGCGGCGCTGAGAGCACAGGCGACGACCCGGTCCTTGAAGGAGTTGGTCGGGTTGGTGGAGTCGTCCTTCACCCACAGGTCGGCGATGCCGAGTTCGCGGCCGAGGTTGTCGGCCTTGAGCAGCCGGGTGAAGCCCGGCTCGGTGTTGGGGCTGCCTTCGATGTCGGTCGGGACGGGCAGCAGCGCCTTGTAGCGCCAGATGTTGCGAGGCCCGGCCTCGATCTCCTCACGAGTGATCGTCGGGAAGTCGTAGGCGATCTCGAGGGGGCCGAAGCACTCCGGACAGGCATAGAACGGGCCGAGGGCCACCAGGTGGCCACACTCGCGGCAGGACAGCGAGGTGGCGTTGCCGAAGGCACCCTCACGCAGGCTGGACGGGGAGGGGACGACGGACTCGGTCTCGATCGTCTCGACGATTTCGGTCACGACAGCGCTCATGGGATTCCTCCTTCTCATCTGTCCCGGCGACTCTCGCGCGGGTCGGATTTGGCACCGTTTCCGCGACGTCGCCTCCTGCTGCGCAGGTGATCGACGGGAGTTCGCGGCGGTTGCCGGGACTTCGTAGGGCCGTTCCCTCAGTCCCTCTGGATGAGCAGGTACAGCGTACGGGCGATCAGTGATCCGCACCCCATCGCGTCCCAAATAATGGGATTAACGTCCGCCATTCGAGATGGCAGCGCGCTCGGCATCGCGCGTGAAGCGCCCCAGCAGATCGAGTACGCCGGCAGGCCCGTGGACCACGACGTCGGAGAGTTCGACCAGCGCGCTCTCCTCTCCCGAGGCCGAGCACACGCGCAGGGTCTCCAGCCCTTCCGCATGCAGTTCACCGAGGGCCTCAAAGGCCTCGACATCCCCGAGGTCGTCACCGGCGAAGAGGAAGCCAGCCGCTCCCACGAGTGTCGCCAGGTGATGCACGACCATGCCCTTGTGAGCCCCCGGCGAGCGGACCTCGATCACTGCACGCCCTGGTTCGATCACGAGACCGTGCCGACCGGCGAGGTCGCTCAGAGGCGGCAGGAGTCGGGCGAAGGCGGCGTCCGGATCGGGCAGGCGGCGGGTGTGAACGGCGACCGCGAGGCCCTTGTCCTCGACGAAGGCGTCGACGGCCCCGGCGGTCCGGAGAGTCCGCGGGAGGTCGCGTTCGAAACTCGCCAGCCCCCGAGGCGGCAGCGCCCCGACGATCCGCCGGTGCTTGGAGGTCCACCGTTCATTGCCGTACTGGCCGAACACGAACAACTCCTTGCCGGCGGCATCGAGTGCGTCGCCGACCTCTTCGAGACCGCCCAGGTCAAGGGCCTGTCGTGCGGGGCGCCCGGTGATGACCGCGATCGCGGCGACCTGTTCGGCGAGATCGACCAGGACATCCGCCGCGTCGGGGTGGATGTGCGCGAGGGTCGGGTCGTCGACGATCGGCGACAGGGTGCCGTCGAAGTCCAGGCCGATGACGGTGCGTGCCGCGACGCGCACGAGCGCGTCGTACCGCAACTCACCGACGTCGGAGGAGAACCTCATCGCTCCATCCCATCACGCCGTCAGGCGCAGCGGGCATCGGGGCGAATCCGAGTCGGGCCAGCGTCACAGCTCGCCGGTGAGGATGACCGTCAGATGGGTGGTGCTCATGTCGCTGCTCGCGTCGGCCGGCTGCACCCGCGCGATGCCGAGGTCGAGGGCGAGCTGCTCGGCCGCGGCCTTCTTTCCCTTGGGGAAGTAGACCGTCGTGGCAGGCACGGTGCCGTACCAGTTGTCGGCAGCAGCGACCTTCCACCCGGCTGCCTTGACCTTGTCGGAAACGCGTCCCGCGAGTCCCCGGATCCGGGTGTTGTTGAAGACCACCACGCTCTGGTCGGAGCGTACGACGGGCGCACGGGTCGGCTTCTGCGACGGGGTCTCGCTCGGCTGCTCGGTGGCCTCGGTGCTGGCGCCGGCGCTCGGAGTCGCGGCCGCCTTCGTGGCCGAGATGTCCTTCTCGACGGGCTGGTCACCGCGCGTGGTGACGAAGGCGATCGCCGCGAGCACGACCGCGACGACGCTCAGCAGCACCACGGGCGAGGGCAGCACGGCGCCGCGTTCGTCGCGGGGACGTGTCGACGCGGCGTTCGAGGTCCGGAGCCAGGTGGGGAAGGTCATGGCTGCCTCTCCGTGAGGGTGCGGGTGCCGAAACGTCTCGGCGTGGTCAGATCTCGAAGCCGAGACGTCGGGCCGAACGCTGGCGCTGGCGCTGGGAGCGCAGACGGCGAAGTCGCCGGACCAGCAGCGGGTCCGCCTCGAGCGCGTCGGGACGATCGATGAGCGCGTTGAGCACCTGGTAGTAGCGGGTGGCGCTCATGTCGAACTGCTCGCGAACCGCGCTCTCCTTGGCGCCGGCGTACTTCCACCACTGGCGCTCGAACTCGAGGATCGCGCGGTCGCGGTCGCTGAGGCCGCTCGGAACGGCCGCGTCCGCGGCGTTCTCCTGGGACTTGCGCTCGGCGCTCATGGTTCTCCTCGACACATCGATGGGGTACGTCGATCGGATCAGGTCGATCAGGGAAGGGACGACAACTGTTCGGACCACTACCCTAACCCCCGAATCACAGCAATGTCATTCGGCCGCGCCGGTCGGCCGCGGCCTAGGCTCACGCGCATGACGCGCACCTCGGAGCCCCTCGGCTGGGGCATCCTCGCCACCGGCAAGATCGCCCGGTCGTTCGCGGCAGACCTTGCCCTCGTCCCCGGCGCGCGGCTCGCAGCCGTGGGCTCCCGCAGTGCCGAGCTCGCGTCGGCCTTCGCCGGCGAGTACGGCGACAACGACACCCGGACCCACGGCAGCTACGAGGCACTCGTGGCCGACCCCGCGGTCGACGTCGTCTACATCGCCACGCCGCACTCGCTCCACCTCGACGGCGCCCGGGCTGCGTTCCGGGCCGGCAAGCACGTGTTGTGCGAGAAGCCGCTGGCTCTGCGCACCGCCGACGCCGCGGAGATGGTGCGGCTCGCCGCCGAGCACGACCGCTTCCTCATGGAGGCGATGTGGACGGCGTGCCACCCCGTCATCCGTGAGTTGCGTCGCGAGCTGGCGAGCGGCCGATTCGGTACGCCGTATCACCTGGCGGCCGAGCTCGGCTTCCGCGTCGATGCTCCCCCGACCAGCCGGCTGCTGGCTCCCGAGCTCGGCGGCGGTGCGCTGCTGGACATGGGGATCTACCCGCTGACCTTCGCCCACCTGATGCTCGGCGAGGCCGAGGAGTTGCGTGGTGTCGGCACGGTCACCGAGACCGCCGTCGACCTCGACGTCGCGATCGCCGGACGCTACCCGGGTGGTGCCGTTGCCACCCTGCACGCATCGATGACCTCGTGGTCGAGCCGGTCCGCCTCGATCGCCACCGACCTCGGCCGGATCGAGTTGAACGGCGACTTCCACCACCCCACGTCCGCGGTGTTCACACCGATTGGCCGCCCCGAGCAGCACATCGTGCTCACCGGCGAAGGGCCGGTGATCGGCCGCGGCTACGGCAACGAGGTGCTCGAGGTGGGCCGCTGCGTCCGCGCCGGACTCCACGAGAGCCCGCTGGTCCCCCACGAGCAGACGCTCACGATCATGCGCCAGATGGACGCACTGCGCCTCGACCTGGGAATCCGCTACCCGGGCGACTGACCGGAGGAACGCAGGAAGCGCACCACGGCCAGCACCCGCCGGTGCGACTGGTCGTCGTCGGGGCTGAGCCCGAGCTTCGCGAAGATTCGCTGGGTGTGCTTCTCGACCGCTGCCAGCGAAACCACCAGCGCCTCGGCGACGGCCGCGTTGGAACGGCCCTCGGCCATCAGCGCGAGCACCTCGCGCTCCCGCGGCGTCAGCGCGGCCAGCGGGTCGCGCTGCCGCCCCATCAGGTGCTTGACCACCACCGGGTCGAGCACCGTCCCGCCGTCGGCCACCGTGACCAGCGCCTCGAGGAAGTCCCGGACCTCGCTGACCCGGTCCTTGAGCAGGTAGCCGACGCCGCCCTCCCCCGTGGCGAGGAGCTCGTCGGCGTACGACGCCACGACGTACTGCGAGAGAACCAGGACCCGCGCCCGCGGCCACGACCTCCGGCACGCCACGGCAGCACGCAACCCCTCGTCGGTGTGACTGGGCGGCATCCGGACGTCGACGATCGCCAGGTCCGGTCGCTGCTCGAGGACCGCATCGACCAGTGCCGGTCCGTCGCCGACCGCGGCCACGACCTCGTGTCCGGCCTCGGCGAGCAGCAACTGGAGTCCCTCGCGCAGCAGCACGGAGTCGTCGGCGACCACGATCCTCACGGCGCCATCCTCACCGCAGGGGAACCAGTGCCCGCAAGCGGGTCGGGCCGCCCTCGGGCGAGACCCCGACCAGGGTGCCCTCGACTCCAGCCAGCCGCTCACGCAGGCCGACCAAACCATGGCCGGGGACGTCGGTCGCGCCACCGCACCCGTTGTCATCGACGGTCACCTCCAACTGCCCGTCGACCACCGCGAGCGCGAGGTCGGCCCGATCCGCGCCGCTGTGCTTCGCCACGTTGGTCAGCGCCTCGGCAGCCACGAAGTAGGCCGCGGTCTCGACCGCCAGCGGCAGCCGCGACGGCAGGTCGGCGCTGACCCGGACCGGGATCGGCTGGCCGTCGGCCATCTCGGTGAGGGCCGCGGCCAGGCCCCGGTCGACCAGCAGGGGCGGGGCGATGCCCCGCGACAGGGCCCGCAGCTCCTCCACGGCTTCGCGGGTCTGTGCCACCGCGCCGTCGAGGGTCCGTGCGGCGCTTGCGGGGTCCTCCGCCAGCTGCACCCGGGCACGACCCAGGTCCATGCCGAGCCGGATCAGCCGTTGCTGCGGTCCGTCATGGATGTCGCGCTCGAGCCTGCGCAGCGACCCTGCCTCGGCACGGTGGGCGGACTCGCGGCTCTCCTCGGCGTGCGCCACCCGGCCCTGCAACTCGGCACGGCTGGTCAGCAGCACCGACGCGAGACTGGCATGCACGAGCGCCGCGAACCTCATGGCGAACGGCAGTGTCACCAGCGCCACCACCGCGATCCCGGTGACCAGGCCGACGTCGGCCGCCCGGCTGTCGCCGAGTCCGATCAGGTCGGCCAGGCTCTGCGCATCGCTCTGGTCCCGGGGGATGAACCGCTCCCAGAACCAGTACGACAGCCCGCCCAGCACCGAGGCCCACCAGGTGATCGCGACGCAGAACGCCACTGTCGCGGTGATCCAGCCGACCAGGGACCAGACCACGTCCAACCACGACTGTGGGTCGCGCAACGGGGTGAGCGAGCGGCGCCAGAAGCCGTCCTCACCGTGTGCCCGGAGGTACGCCGGTTCCGGGACCGGATGTCCCTCGAGCACCGCAAGGCGACGGCGCTCGACGTGGGCGAACCCGCGGGCGGCGTACACCCCCACCAGGAGGACGAACACGCCGCCGACGACCACGACCAGCCCGAACCCGGCAGACACGAAGGCGATCACCACCACCAGCGCGACGAGGGCGACGGGCAGGGCCGCCAGGGCGTAGCCGGTGTCCCGCAGCCACCGCCTGGTCGGCGGTTGCGGGGACGGGTGCAGCACGAGGGTCTCGGTCATGGCTCCAGCGTGGTCGGCGTACGTCGTCGGTGGAATCCTGCCAGCACGACACCTGTTGTCGGGCCAGCCCGACAACCTCTCTCCCACTAAGGTGACGAACGTGGGCCATGACCTCGTGATCGTCGCCAACCGCCTCCCCGTCGACCGCGTCACCGACCGGACCGGGAGAGCCCGCTGGCGCCGTTCGCCGGGCGGCCTGGTGTCCGCGATCGAGCCGGTGATGCGGGCCCATGACGGCGTCTGGGTGGGCTGGCCGGGCGGGACCCAGAAGTTCAAACCATTCAAGGTCGACGGGCTCGACCTGGTTCCGTTGGCGATGACGGGCGATGAGATCGAGGAGCACTACGAGGGCTTCTCCAACGGCACCCTGTGGCCGCTCTACCACGACGTGGTCGCGAAGCCGGAGTTCCACCGCGAGTGGTGGGACACCTACGTCAAGGTCAACCGCCGCTTCGCCGAGCGAGCCGCAGAGCTGGCCAATCCCGGTGCCACCGTGTGGGTGCACGACTACCAACTGCAACTGGTGCCGCAGATGCTGCGGGAACTGCGTCCCGACCTGCGGATCGGCTTCTACCTGCACATTCCGTTCCCCCCGGCCGAGCTGTTCCAGCAACTCCCCTGGCGTCGCCAGATCCTCGAGGGCCTGCTCGGCGCCGACCTGGTGGGCTTCCAGCTCCCCGGGGCGGCGCAGAACTTCATCCGCCTCGTCCGGCAGCGCGTTGGCCACAAGACGCATCGCGACCTCGTCTACCTCCCCGACGGCCGCACCGTGCGCGCCGCAGCCTTCCCCATCTCGATCGACGCCGCGGGATACGAGGAGTTGGCGCGCTCACCCGAGGTCGAGGATCGGGCCGTCGCGCTGCGGGAGGCCCTCGGCAATCCTCGCCGGATCTTCCTCGGCATCGACAGGCTCGACTACACCAAGGGCATCCACGCTCGGCTGCGCGCATTCGGGGAGCTCCTGCGCGACGGCGACCTGACGGTCGACGATGCCGTGTTCGTCCAGGTCGCGGTCCCTTCGCGAGAGCGCGTCGAGCACTACCGCAACCTGCGCGACGACATCGAATTGCTCGTCGGACGGATCAACGGCGACCTGGGTCGGATCGGACGCCCCGCGATCAGCTATCTCCACACTTCTTATCCTCGCGAGGAGATGGCGGCGCTCTACCGGGCGGCCGACGTGATGGTCGTGACGCCCTACCGCGACGGGATGAACCTGGTCGCCAAGGAGTACGTCGCCTGCCGGGTCGGCGACGACGGTGCGCTCGTTCTCTCGGAGTTCGCCGGGGCCGCCGACGAGTTGCGCCAGGCATGGCTGGTGAACCCCTACGACATGAACGGCATGAAGGCAGCCCTCCTCGAGGCCTACAGCGCCGAACCGAGAGAGTTGTCTCGCCGGATGAAGGCGATGCGTCGCCAGATCGCGCAGCACGACGTGAAGGCCTGGGCGGACAGCTTCATGACCCAGCTCGAGGACGAGGGCGACCACACCCACCACAAGGCCGTGCGACCGCCCACGACGTCCTGAGAAGGTCCCCTCCGTAGGGGTCTCGGCAGGGCTCAGCCGAGAACGCCGGGACCGGCCCCTTCGTCATCGATCCAATCGCTGCCGTCATCGAACAGGTCGCGGTCGGCGTACTCGTCCCTGTCGTTCTTGCCGCGCGCCCGGCCGCCAGCACCGACACCTCGGCCACCCGCTTTGCCAGCGCCGCGCCCGCCACCGGCTCCGCCAGCGCCACGACCGCCGGACCGGTTGACCTGACTGCCCGGGGTTCCCGCCCCGGAGCGTCCGAGCGACCCCGCGCTTCCTGCTCTGGCCGAGGAGCCGATGCGACCCGCCTGCGACCCGGGGATGCCCCCCGACAAGGTTCCACGCATCGCCTTGATGAGCCCGGGGGTGCCGAACACACCGGCGCCGACAGCTCCTGCAGTGACCGGGTTGATGCCACCCGGACCACCGGGTCCCCCGCCGTCCCCCGTGAGGATCGGAGGGTTCGGCGGAAGATCTACCGGGCCCTCCGGGTGCGGAGTGCCGGGCGGGTGCGGCGGAAAGGGCGGCTCCGGTGGATACGGCGGGTGCGGCGGATGCGGAGGCTCCGGCGGGTACGGCGGCTGCGGTGGATACGGCGGCTGCGGCGGATGGGGATTGTTCGGGTTGTGCGGGTTCTTGGGGATGGTCGGCAGGGGCGGCTTGTTGCCCTCACCACCCCCGCCTCCGCCGCCGCCACCGGGTGGCGGCTCCTCGACGGGGTCGCCGTGGATCTTCGCCAGCTCCTCGGAGGCGTGGTTGTAGGCGGCGTCGAGCGCCTCCAACTTCTTGCGTGCCTTCT
>JASLDK010000269.1 GCA_030145945.1 Nocardioides sp. | reverse complement strand
CGCCAGCCGGCACCGGTCCGCTTGACGGTGAATCCGTCGTCGTCAACAGCCTTGGGGCGTACGACGATCCGCGCAGGGATCTCCGCAGCCTGCGCCCGGCGGGCCTCGAGCACGATCTCGGCCATCGCGAAGATCAACTCGCGAGTCCCCTCCCCCGACACCGCGGAGATCTCGAAGACGCGCAGGCCGCGCTGACGCAGCTCCTCGACGACGAGCTCGGCGATGCCGCGACCGTCCGGGACATCGATCTTGTTGAGCGCCACCAGACGCGGACGATCCTCCAGTCCGCCGTACCTCCTGAGCTCGTCCTCGATCACGTCGAGGTCGTCGAGGGGGTTGCGCCCCGGCTCGAGAGTCGCGGTGTCGAGCACGTGCACGATCGCAGCGCACCGCTCGATGTGGCGCAGGAAGTCGTGTCCCAGTCCGCGGCCCTCGGCCGCGCCCTCGATCAGACCGGGCACGTCAGCGACGGTGAACACCGTGTCGCCGGCGGTGACGACGCCGAGGTTGGGAACCAGCGTGGTGAAGGGATAGTCGGCGATCTTGGGACGCGCCCGCGAGATCGCAGCGATCAGGCTGGACTTGCCGGCGCTGGGATAGCCGACCAGACCGACATCGGCGACGACCTTGAGCTCGAGGACGATGTCGAGCTCGTCTCCGGGCTCGCCGAGCAGGGCGAAGCCCGGTGCCTTGCGGCTCTTCGAGGCCAGTGCAGCGTTGCCGAGGCCACCGCGACCGCCCTCGGCGACCACGAGTTCGGCGCCCGGGACGACGAGGTCGGCCACGACCTCGCCGTTGCGATGCTTGACCACGGTTCCGGCGGGTACGGCGAGCACCAGGTCGGCGCCGTGGGCGCCGTTGCGCCGGTCGCCCGCGCCGTGGCCACCGTGCTCGGCCTTGCGGCGCGGACTGTGGTGATAGTCGAGGAGCGTCGTGAC
Source organism: Nocardioides sp. (assembly GCA_030145945.1). Classification (GTDB taxonomy): domain Bacteria; phylum Actinomycetota; class Actinomycetes; order Propionibacteriales; family Nocardioidaceae; genus Nocardioides. The sequence continues at coordinate 2,501 of JASLDK010000269.1, read as the reverse complement.
GTCGGGGTCGACGCGCAGGATGACCGACCCACCCGGACCGCCGTTGCCGCCGTCAGGGCCGCCGAGCGGCTTGAACTTCTCGCGGTGCACGGAGGCGACGCCGTTGCCACCGCGACCGGCGGAGACAGCGAGGACCACACGGTCGACGAAGGTGGGCACAGCCATGGGATCAGTCTTTCAGAGATTGCCGGGGAGAAATGGGCGAAGGGCGCCCCGTACCGGGACGCCCTTCGAAGCCTCAGTCAGAGTGAGTGGAAGTCACTCGCCCGGGAGGATGTTGACGACGCGACGGCCGCGCTTCTTGCCGAAGTCGACCGAGCCCGGGATCAGGGCGAACAGGGTGTCGTCCTTGCCACGGCCCACGCCGGAGCCCGGGTGGAAGTGGGTGCCACGCTGGCGAACGATGATCTCGCCGGCGTTGACGAGCTGGCCGCCGAAGCGCTTCACGCCGAGGCGCTGGGCGTTGGAATCGCGGCCGTTCTTGGTGGACGCCGCGCCCTTCTTGTGTGCCATGTTTCAGTCCTTTGAAGAAGAGAAGTCGAGACCCGGAGGGACTCAGAGCTTGATGTCGGTGACCTTGACCTGGGTGTACTTCTGGCGGTGACCCTGGCGCTTCTTGTAACCGGTCTTGTTCTTGTACTTCTGGATGATGATCTTCGGGCCCTTGGTGGCACCGAGGACCTCGACCGTCACCGCGGCCTTGTCCAGGCCGGTGGCCGTGACGGTCTCACCGTCGACAGCCAGCACGACCGGCAGGGTCAGGGTGTCGCCGACCGGCGTGGAGACCTTGTCGATCTCGATGACGTCGCCGACAGCGACCTTCTCCTGCTTCGCGCCTGCGCGCACGATCGCGTACACCACCGGTGCTCCTTCTGGTTCAACGTCTGGGCCTGCGGCACGCACAGCCTGACTCGCGAGAGCCGGGCCGGGCCGCAGCAGAACGGCACACCCAGGCGGCGCACCGACGTCCAATATTAGGGGCCGGGAGGGAATCCACCAAAATCACAGGCTCGATGGATCCCGACCCGGGTCGTGCTGGGGCCTCCCCGCGACGGGGAGGCCTCGATCATGCGGGCTCAGCGCTTGCGCGCGCCGCCCTTGCGCTTGATCGGGACGTGCTCGACGTGCGGCTCCTCCGCCGCCTGCTCGATCGCGTCCGGGCCCGCCTGCTCGGCCTTGTCGTCCTCCGTGGGCGGTCCCGCCGGCCGGGTTGCGGCCCGCCGTCGGGTCCGGGTGACCACCGTCGTGGTGGCCACGGGCTCGACCGGCTCCGATGCCTCCGACTCAGGAGTCGACTTCGGCTCCGCTGCGGGCTCGGGCGTCGATGCCGTGACGACGGTCTCGATGGCCACTGGCTCGATCACCGCGGGTGCAGCGGCCGTCCTGGGCGTCGTACGACGGGCCCTGGTGCGCGTCACGACGGTTGTCGTGGCCACGGGCGCCGGTACGGCCTCGGGCTCGGGAGCCGGCTCGGGTTCCGGCTTGCTCTCCGGCTCGTTCTCCGGCTCGGGCTGAGGTGGCACCTCAGCAGCCTCCGGCTCCGCCGGAGCCTGCTGCACAGTTGTTTCGACTGCCTGCTGCTCGACTGCCGGCGCGCTTTCGGCGACAGACTCGCCCTCCGCCTCGGCAGGACCGTGCTCGTCGGCGACGGGCTTGGCCATCGCGGCGACGTCCTTGGGCGACGGCACCGCCTTGGGTGCGTCGTTCTGGGCGGGCTGGTCGTTCTGCTCGCCCTGGCCCTTGCCCTTGCGGCGCCGGCTGTTGGTGCTGCGGCGCGGCTCGTCCTGCTCGCCGCCGCCGCGCTTGGGCTCGACGGGCAGGTCGTGGACCACGATGCCGCGGCCCTGGCAGTGCGAGCAGTTCTCGCTGAACGCCTCGAGCAGGCCCGTGCCGATCCGCTTGCGGGTCATCTGCACGAGACCGAGCGAGGTGACTTCGGCGACCTGGTGACGGGTGCGGTCGCGGCCGAGACACTCGACGAGTCGGCGCAGGACCAGGTCGCGGTTGGACTCGAGGACCATGTCGATGAAGTCGACGACGATGATGCCGCCGATGTCGCGCAGCCGGAGCTGACGCACGATCTCCTCAGCGGCTTCGAGGTTGTTCTTGGTGACGGTCTCCTCGAGGTTGCCCCCGGAGCCGGTGAACTTGCCCGTGTTGACGTCGACGACCGTCATCGCCTCGGTGCGGTCGATGATCAGCGAGCCGCCGGACGGCAGCCAGACCTTGCGGTCGAGGCCCTTCGCGATCTGCTCGTCGATGCGGTACGTCGAGAACAGGTCGGGAGCATTGTCCGCAGTCTGGTGGTGCTCGAGCCGCTCTGTCAGTTCTGGCTCCACCTGCTCGACGTACTCCTTCACCGTGGCCCACGCCTCGTCGCCCTGGACGACGAGCTTGGCGAAGTCCTCGGTGAACAGGTCGCGGACGACCTTGAGGGTCAGGTCGGGCTCGCCGTACAGGAGCTGCGGAGCGCTGCCCTTGGCGATCTTGCCCTCGATGTC
>JASLDK010000227.1 GCA_030145945.1 Nocardioides sp. | reverse complement strand
CCCCACGGACTCGAATCCCCCGCACTCGAGATCGACGTGCTCAGCCCAGCTGAAGGGTCAGGGTTCCGTCGATGGTGTCCCAGTCCGACGCGGGCAGGCCCTGGTCGGTCCAGGAGGTCACCTGATAGGTGATGGTCGTTGCGGTACGGCTGACCTGGGTCAGCCGCATGCTCGTGGTCGTCCGCGCTGCAACCGTGGGTCCCTTGGTGACTCCGGCGTCGCAGGTGTCGTCGCCGGTGACGGTCGTGGTGGTGGCGCCGGTGGACCGCATGAAGACCGTCATCGTGATGGCACTGAGGTCGTTCAGAGCCATGTCGGCGAGGATCTCGTCGTCGTAGGGGTTGGGGCTCTCGAGCAGGGTGCCCGCACCCGACCCCTCCTCCTCGATGACGGTCTTGCAGGGACCGGAGTTCGTCTCGGACCTGCTGCGGCTCAGGTAGGTGTAGGTGCTGCCGACGCTCTGGAGTTCGTCGGGATTCGTCGGCGGTCCGATGTACCTCATCGCGACGGCGACGCTCGCGTTCTTCGTCATCGAGGTCCCGGGCCGCAGCGGCCGGGTCCGGGTGAAGGTCAAGGTGCCGGTGAGGTCGCCCCGGTCGGCGACGGCGGTACCGCCGGCGAGGATGGTCGTCGGCGCGACCTTGCACCGGGCAGCGATGCAGGCCGAGACGTAGTACTGGCCCGGCGCGAGGCCGGCCGGCAGTCTGAGCGTCGCCTTGATCTTCTTCGTCGACCGCGGACGGACCTTCCCGGTCGTCGCCTGACCAACGCTGGTGCCGGTGGTCTTGGCATCAGCTGTGCGGGCAAGTCGGAACACGACCTGCTTCCGCACCGCCTTGCTGGTCTTGTTCCGTACTGTCGTGGTGACCTCGAAGCTGGCCCCGGCCGTCGTTCGCGCGGGTACGCCGACCAGGCTGGCGACGCCGATCTTCGGCGTACCCGACTTGCTCGGTGCGGCGCTGGCCGACGATTCGAGCACGGCGAGAACGACCGTGACCAGGGCGAGAAGAGCGAGGCCGACCAGCCATCGGCTGAACCGTGATCTCGAGCGGGAGGAGGGGGACATGGTGGTGCCTTTCGACGAGGGAAGCCTCGACGGTCCTGTGCTCGACTGGCGGTTCGTTGGAGTTCTGCTGGAGCCGCGGCCGCGCTGCCTCGCACGATGGGATCTCCCGGACGACGGGTAGGGTCGCCACGTTCGGTGGAACGCAACGTGGAAGTGTGGGGGATCGTGGCTGTTTCGTGGGGGACGGGAACGAAGAGGACGACCGGGCGCGGATGGGCCGCGATGGTGCTGGCGATCCTGCTGGCTCTGGGACTGGGTGTCGTGGCCCCGTCGGATCCTGCTCGCGCTGACGCAGCGACGACCCCGCAGCGGCAGGCGGCCGCCGGCAGCCCCAATCCCGGCTACGTGGTCACTCCAGGCATCACCTTCAACCACCCGTTCCGGCAGGGACAGCGCGGCAAGATCCACCGCAAGATCGCCAAGGTGCTGAAGAACGCACCGGCCGGCGCGGCCGTTCGCGTCATCTCCTGGAACTTCGACTCGCCCTACCTCGCGAACCGGATGATCCGGGCGCACGAGCGGGGCGTCACCGTGCAGGTCATCATGTCGCGCGGTCTCGCCCACTCGCAGGGCAACAACATGGCGCGCTCCTATCCCGCGATGCGCCGCGCCTTCTCCAAGGGCAACAAGGATCGTCCCGCGGGCATGGAGAGCTGGATCCGGACCTGCAGCCAGACCTGTCGCGGCAAGCGTGGGTCCATGCACGACAAGCTGATGCTCGTCAGCCAGTCCGGTGCCAGCCACTGGATCGTCATGCAGGGCTCGGGCAACTTCACCGGCGCGGCCGCGGTCCAGCAGTTCAACGACTGGACCACTGTCACCGAGAACCAGGCGCTCTACGACGGCTGGATGCAGATGTGGGACCAGGCGACGCAGGACAGGAACTTCCCGCCGATGCGGTTCACCGTCGGCAACATCACCACGATGTTCGCGCCGCACCGCGACCAGGTGGACCCCACGATGAGCGTGCTCAACAAGGTGCAGTGCGCCGGGGCTGCGAATACGCCCGACGGTCGCACCAAGGTGCGCATCGCCAACGCGGTGTGGGGCGAGGCGCGAGCCGCGCGGATCGCTCGGAAGTTGCGCCAGCTCGACCAGCAGGGCTGCGACGTCGAGATCGTCTTCATGATGATGCAGCGCCACATCCGCCACATCCTGCGCGGCATGCGAGCCCGGCAGATGGTCTACATCTACGGCGAAGAGGCCGACAAGTTCAAGGACCGCTACGTCCACCTCAAGGGCTTCGCCATCCAGGGCAATGTCGACGGTCGCGCCGACGGCAACGTGGTGATGTCCAGCAGTGAGAACTGGACGAAACTGGGCTGGCACTCCGACGAGCAGGTCATCATCTTCCGCGGCGATCCGGTGATGACCCAGCAGTACGTCGACCAGGTGGACATGATCTATCGCGAGGCGCCGCGGTCGTTGAAGAACTACGTCAACTCCGCCGACCCCGACCCCACGCCTCGAGTCCGGTTCCACCCCAAGGACTACCTCAGCCCGAAGGAATACCCGTTCCACGAGCTCGAGGCGGAGTTGGACTGACCGGCTCCAGAACGGTGCCGAGAGCATGACTGTGACCATCTGAGCGCGCCCTCCGGCGTCACAACCGTGCACGATGAGCGGTTGCAACCAACCGCATGTCGGGCAAGCGGGGACGGCTGGGAAACCCCGTCAAGTAACCCGGTCGAGGAGACCGGAATCCGTTGACGTCGAACGTTTGTTCGATCTAGAATGGGGCATGATCTCGGACCTCTCGGTGGCATCGGCGGAGCAGTTGCTCGCCGCTGCCGAGGCGGGTCTGGATGCTCGTCGGCAACTGGATGTGGACCAATTGCGGGTGGTGCTGGCATGGACTGATCTCAACTCGGGGGATCCGCAGGACGAGCCCGACGCGGTCCCGATCCGGTACGGCGGACCACGGCTGATCACCCTGGGCGGCGACGGCACCCCGCAGGTGTCGGATCTGGCGTTGTTGGAGCTCGCTGTCGCCCGCAGCGAGCACGTGAACGCGACCCGACGGATCGTCGCGGACGCATTGGATCTGCGCCACCGCCTGCCGCAGGTGTGGGCGGGGGTGCAGGAGTTGCGGTGCGAGACCTGGGTGGTCCGCAAGATCGCCGCGATGGCCCGCAAGCTCACCGCTACCCAAGTCGTCATTGTCGACGTTGCTGTTGCTGAGGCGTTGGACCAGTCCCCGTCACGGATCCTGGAGATCGCCGAGGCGAAGATCATCGAGGCCGACCCGCAGGCCCATGCCGAACGAGTGAAGGACAACCGACGCCGCAAGGGTGTGTGGATCTCCCGCCCCAAACCCGGGGAGAATGTGACCGGCGAAGAAGCAGGGGTGGGTGGGATGTTCGCTCGCCTCGACGAGGCCGACCTGTTGGCGCACGATCAGATGGTCACCGACCTCGCCGAAGCCCTCGCCGCCAACGCCCCCGCACCCGCCGACGGCGAGGAGCCGTTGACCGCGGATCACTGGCGGGCCGAAGCGTTCGCAATGCTCGCCGACCCCGCCGCCGTGCTCGCGTTCATGCGGGCCGCCCACGAACCCGCGCCCGATCCCAGCCCGGTTGTCGACCCTGCGCCTGCGCGGTCGACCGCGGAAATCGTGATCCACCTGTCCATG
>JASLDK010000155.1 GCA_030145945.1 Nocardioides sp. | reverse complement strand
CCCAGATATGCGTCCGCGAAGCCGCGTCGAGCCCGCAGAGCGAGTGCAGCGACGGCGTTGGCCTTCAGCCCGAGCAGGTGTCCGACCTCGGAGTGGGGCATCCGCTCCACTTCGCACATCCACAGCACCTGCTGCCACCGCTTGGGCAGCGCGTCGAAGGCGTCGCGAACGATCGTGCTCCGCAGAAGTCGACCCGTGGTGTCCTCCGACACCAGGAGTGGGACGAGGTCGGCAGGCTCGGTCAGGGTCTCCCTGTTGCGCGCACGCAGTCGGTCGACGGCGACGTTGTGGACGGTGACGCTGAGATAGGGCCGAAGCGTCACGGCCGGGCCTCGTCCGGCGGTGACGACCGCGAAGATCTTCTCGAAGGACTCCGCGACGATGTCCTCGGCATCGTCGGCGCCGGCGATGCGCCGCGCCCGAGCCGCGGCGAATCCTCGGTGCCGTGCGAACAGGACCCCGAACGCAGCCTCGTCGCCTTCTCGCGCCGCCTCCAGCAAGTCCTCGTCGGACCAGTGCTCCATGACCGTGTGCTCCCTCCCAGCAGATGTGGCCGGCTCCTCGTGACGAACGATTCGGCCGGACGACCTCCCGAACGGCGACAGGGAGCAGTCGGCCGGTCAATGGGAGAGGTGTCCGAGCGGCCGAGGCCGATCGCGAGATTCCTCGATGAGGGTAGGAAGGTCCCGCCCCGATTTTCACGGTTCCGGCCCATGCCGCGACGAAGTCACCCCCTTTAAGGGGTCATCCAGAGAGCAGAGTGCGACCTCGGAGCAGGCGAACCGGATCCGGGGCCAAGGCGCGCCGGGGTCTCGGCAAACGGTCCGGCATTCGATACTTCTGTCTCAACATGAGAGAGTTGCCGTTCTCGGAGGGCTCGGCCATGCCCGCGCTGCCGCCGTCGACGTTGCCGGCCACGCGCCCGTCGTAGAGACCTCCTGACGCGTTTGGAGGAACACCGTGAACGATCTGAACCCGACCCTGCAGCCGGTCTTCGACGAGATCCTGACTCGCAACCCCGGCGAAGCCGAGTTCCACCAGGCGACGCGGGAACTGCTCGACAGCCTCGGCCCGGTCGTGGCCCGGCATCCCGAATACATCGACGCCGAGATCATCCGCCGTGTCTGCGAGCCGGAGCGCCAGATCATCTTCCGCGTCCCGTGGGTCGACGACGCCGGCCAGGTGCAGCTCAACCGCGGATTCCGCGTCGAGTTCAACTCCGCGCTCGGGCCCTACAAGGGTGGCCTGCGGTTCCACCCGTCGGTCTACCTCGGCATCATCAAGTTCCTCGGCTTCGAGCAGATCTTCAAGAACGCCCTGACCGGCATGCCCATCGGCGGCGGCAAGGGCGGCTCGGACTTCGACCCCAAGGGTCGCAGCGACGCCGAGGTGATGCGCTTCTGCCAGTCGTTCATGACCGAGCTCTACCGCCACATCGGCGAATACACCGACGTCCCCGCCGGCGACATCGGCGTCGGCGGCCGCGAGATCGGCTACCTGTTCGGCCAGTACAAGCGGATCACCAACCGCTACGAGTCCGGCGTCCTCACCGGCAAGGGCATCGGCTGGGGCGGTTCGCTCGTCCGCACCGAGGCGACCGGCTACGGCACCGTCTACTTCGCCAACGAGATCCTCAAGGCCCGCGGCAGCTCCTTCGAGGGCAAGACCGTCGTCGTCTCCGGCTCCGGCAACGTCGCGATCTACGCCGCGGAGAAGGCCATCGAGCTCGGCGCGACCGTCGTCGCCTGCTCCGACTCGAGCGGCTATGTCGTCGACGAGAAGGGTCTCGACCTCGCTCTCCTGAAGGAGATCAAGGAGGAGCGGCGCGAGCGCCTGTCGGCGTACGCCGAAGCCCGCGAGTCGGCTCGCTTCGTCGCGTGCAGTTCCGACAGCGCCGTCTGGGACGTGCCCTGCGACATCGCGCTTCCCTGCGCCACGCAGAACGAGCTCGATGGCGACCACGCACTGACCCTGGTCCGCAACGGCTGCGTCGTCGTGGCCGAGGGCGCCAACATGCCCTGCACCCCCGAGGCCGTGAAGGTGTTCTCCGACGCGGGCGTCGCCTTCGCTCCCGGCAAGGCCGCCAACGCCGGTGGCGTGGCGACCAGCGCGCTGGAGATGCAGCAGAACGCATCCCGCGACTCCTGGACCTTCGAGCACACCGAGCAGCGCCTCGAGCGGATCATGGTCGGCATCCACGCCCGCTGCCTCGAGACCGCGGAGACGTACGGCGCCCCCGGCAACTACGTCGCGGGTGCCAACATCGCCGGCTTCATCCAGGTCGCCGACGCGATGCTCGCCCTCGGCGTCATCTGAGCCGGTCGGCTCAGCTCAGCGCGCCGCCGTAGCTCGGCAGCTTGAGCTTGCGCTCGTAGTCACCGCCGACGAAGTCGGTGCTGCGGTTGCCGACGTTGAGGACGAACGTCCAGCCCTGGGCGGCGTACTCGGCGCGGCAGCGCTGTTTGCCGGCGGCGAGCGCCTCGCCGTGCCGGCGACCGCAGATCCCGTCATGGTGATAGCCGGCCGCATCGAGGGCCTGCGTGACGTTGGCGAGGCTGTCCTCGAAGCGGCCGGTGACGAACACGACCGCCATGCCGAGGCTCGCGGCCGTCCGGGTGAGCTTGAGGGTCTGCTTGACCGGAGCGGGCCACGAGTAGCGAGTGGCCAGCGAGGTGTTGTCGATGTCGAGCACGACCGCCAGACGCTTCTCGCCGGTGGCCGCGCGCTCGGCCAGGTAGGACCCGGGGCGCTTCTTCGCATAGACCGCGCGGACGTCGGAGCGCCACTGGGCTGCTGAGGGCAGCGGCGACGACGCCGACGCGGGGGCGAGGGATCCCTGCGATGCCGGGAGCAGGGTCAGCAACAGGGCGAGTGCCAGGATGCGCATCGCCCCATTCCACCAGAGGGATCCACCCGCAGCCCGCGGACGCGCCTCCTACTGACCGCTGAGCAGCTCCACCATCAGCGCGAGGTCCTGACGCGGACCGCCGGGGGTGTCGGCGCCGTACTTCGCGATCTCCACGTCCAGGTCGAGGGGACGGGTGGGGGCGACCCCGGGGACGAGTTCTTCGCGCAGCCGGGCGTCAGGGACCAACCAGGTGACCTCGAACTCGATGCCGTCAGGATCGCGGCAGTAGAGCGCCTTGGTGCTCGCGTGGTTCGCCATGCCGGTCAACGCACCCGCGGCTGCGAGGCGGTCACGGGCAGCCGCCATGTCCGCGAGGGTCTCGACCTCCCAGGCCAGGTGATAGAGCCCGACCGAGCCGTCGGCGCCACGGGGCGTGCGGGCCTGGAACAGGCCGAGGTCGTGGTCGTTCGCTGAATTCCGACCGCGCAGGAACGCCCCACCCGGGAAGTCATACGGCAGCTTCTCGAAGCCGAGGACATCGCAATAGAACTCCACGCTGCGCTCGACGTCGGAGACGAACAGGACCGCGTGGTTGAGGCTTCGGATCGACACGAATGGAGATTATCGGCCCAGCTGGTCACCGGACTGCGACGACCGTTCGTCGCGTCGTACCGACCGCTCATCGACAACCCGTTTCCATTCGGCGCAGCCCCTGACCGAACCCCTCGCCCCGTGACCGCGGTCACTCCTAGCTTCGAGACGTCCGTGATCGCGGTCACACCATTCTCTCGAGGAGGCTCGTCGTGACGTCCGACAGTTCATTGCCTGGCCCGCAGGGCGAGGAAACCCATGATGTGGCCGCGCGCCACGATCCCGTGTACGACGAGTTGCACGCGTCAGCGGAGTTCGCCGAGCTGAAGCGCCGCTACCGCGGCTTCGCCTTCCCCGCCACCGTCGCCTTCCTGGTGTGGTACCTGCTCTACGTGGTGCTCTCCAACTGGGGCGGCGAGTTCATGAACCACAAGGTCGCCGGCCACATCAACGTCGCCCTCATCTTCGGGCTCCTGCAGTTCGTGACCACCTTCGGCCTGGCTTGGTACTACAGCCGATTCTCCGCCACCAAGCTCGACCCGCTCGCCCGTGAGCTCGATGAGCGCTACGTGGCCGCCACCCAGGGAGGCAACCGCTGATGGACGACAAGACAATCTCGATCATCCTGTTCCTGATCGTCATCGCCGGAACCGTCGGCATCGCTTTCGCAGCCGGGCGACGCAGCTCGGGTGCAAGCGACTTCTACGCCGGTGGCCGCAACTTCTCAGGCTTCCAGAACGGTCTGGCCATCGGTGGCGACTACATGTCTGCGGCCTCCTTCCTCGGCATCAGCGGCATCATCGCCCTGGCCGGGTACGACGGCTTCCTCTACTCGATCGGGTTCCTGGTCGCCTGGCTGGTGGCCCTGCTGCTGGTCGCCGAGCTGTTGCGCAACTCGGGCAAGTTCACGATGGCCGACCAGCTGGCCTATCGGATGAAGCAGCGGCCCGTCCGTACGGCGGCCGCCACCTCCACCGTCGTCGTCTCGATCGTCTACCTGCTGGCCCAGATGGTCGGTGCGAGCGCGCTGGTCGTGCTGCTGTTCGACATCAGCCCCGACAACCACCTGGCGAAGAACCTGATCGTCATCGGCGTCGGCGCGCTGATGATCCTCTACGTCACGATCGGCGGCATGAAGGGGACCACCTGGGTGCAGATCGTCAAGGCGGTCCTGCTGATGACAGGTGCTGCGCTGCTGGTGATCCTGGTGCTCGCGAAGTTCGACTTCAGCGTCTCGCAGATGCTGGGTGCGGCAGCCGACCAGTCCGGTCTCGGCGAAAAGTTCCTGCAGCCGGGAGGCAAGTACGGTGCCACGACCACCACGAAGCTCGACTTCCTCAGCCTCGGTCTGGCCCTCGTCCTCGGAACCGCCGGCCTGCCGCACATCCTGGTCCGCTTCTACACGGTGCCGACCTCGCGCGACGCCCGCAAGTCGGTGCTCTGGGCGATCGGCCTGATCGGTGTCTTCTACCTGTTCACCCTGGTCCTCGGCTTCGGTGCGGCCGCCCTCGTCGGGACGTCGAACATCGTCGCCTCGGACAAGTCGGGCAACATGGCCGCGCCCATGCTGGCCGAGGTGCTCGGCGGCGGCGCAGGTTCCACCGGCGGCGCGATCCTGCTCGCGGTGATCGCCGCCGTCGCGTTCGCCACGATCCTCGCGGTCGTCGCCGGCCTGACCCTGACCTCCTCGACGTCGGTCGCGCACGACATCTACAACAACGTGCTGCGCAAGGGGCAGGCCACCGAGCAGGAGGAGATCCGGATGACCCGGTACGCCGCTGCCGGCATCGGTGTCATCGCGATCGTGCTCGCCATTCCGGCCCAGAGCCTCAACGTCGCCTTCCTGGTGGCGCTGGCCTTCGCCATCGCAGCCTCGGGCAACCTGCCGGCGATCGTGCTGAACCTGTTCTGGCGCCGGTTCAACACCCGTGGCGCACTGTGGGCGATCTACGGCGGTCTGTTGTCGTCGATCGTGCTGGTGTTCTTCTCGCCCGTCGTGTCCGGCAAGACCGGGCTCGACGCCGCGGGCAACACGATCAGCACGGCGCTCTTCCCGTTGGGCGTGGACTTCCACTGGTTCCCGCTCGACAACCCGGGTCTGGTGTCGATCCCGCTCGGCTTCTTCTTCGGCTGGCTCGGGACCGTCACCTCGAAGGACCCGGTGGCGGAGGAGAAGTTCACCGAGCTCGAGGTCCGCGCGCTCACGGGCGCCGGAGCCGAGCAGGCCGTCCAGCACTGACCCCTGCACCCACCACCGACCTGGAGGCCGGGACGGATCGAACCCGTCCCGGCCTCCGGCACGAGCAACCCCCATGCAACCCCTGGTGACCACACTTCCGATGGGTCCTAATGTGACCAGTGGCACCCCACTCGATCAGGAGAAGAACCGTGAGCGACCAGAACTCGTCGACGGAAGAGACCCTCGCGAACCTGCTGAAGGAGGACCGGCGCTTCGAGCCGCCGGCCGACCTCGCAGCCAACGCCAACGTCAAGGCGGATGCCTATGCGGCGGCCGCAGCCGACCGGGAGGGCTTCTGGGCCGAGCAGGCCGAGCGGCTCACCTGGGCGAAGAAGTGGGACCGGGTCCTCGACTGGGACAACCCGCCCTTCGCCAAGTGGTACGTCGGCGGGCAGATCAACGCCGCCTACAACTGTGTCGACCGGCATGTCGAGGCCGGGCGCGGCGACAAGGTCGCCATCCACTGGGTCGGTGAGCCGGTCGACGACAAGCGCGACATCACCTACGCCCAGCTCAAGGACGAGGTCTCGCAGGCCGCGAACGCGCTGACGGCGCTGGGCGTCGGCAAGGGCGACCGGGTCGCGATCTACATGCCGATGATCCCCGAGGCCGTCGTCACGATGCTGGCCTGCGCGCGGATCGGCGCCCCCCACACGGTCGTCTTCGGCGGCTTCTCCGCCGATGCCCTCGCCAGCCGGATCGATGACTGCGAGGCGAAGGTCGTCGTCACCTCCGACGGTGGCTACCGCCGCGGAGCCCCCGCCGCTCTGAAGCCGGCCGTCGACGAGGCTCGCACGAAGACCGACAAGATCGAGAAGGTGCTCGTCGTCCGGCGTACCGGACAGGATGTCGCGTGGGACGACGATGTCGACGTGTGGTGGCACGACGCCGTCGGTGGCGCGTCGACCGAGCACACGCCCGAGGCGTTCGACTCCGAGCACCCGCTCTACGTCATGTACACCTCCGGCACCACCGGCAAGCCGAAGGGCATCCTGCACACGACGGGGGGCTACCTGACGGGCGCGGCGTACACCCACAACGCGGTCTTCGACCTGAAGCCCGACACCGATGTCTACTGGTGCACCGCCGACATCGGCTGGGTGACCGGCCACTCCTACATCGTCTACGGACCGCTCGCCAACGGCGTCACCCAGGTGCTCTACGAGGGCACGCCCGACTCGCCGGAGCCGGGCCGCTGGTGGAAGATCATCCAGGACCACAAGGTCACCCTCTTCTACACCGCACCGACCGCGATCCGTTCGTTCATGAAGCAGGGGCGCGAGGTCCCCGACCAGTTCGACATGTCGTCACTGCGGATCCTCGGCTCGGTCGGAGAGCCGATCAACCCCGAGGCCTATGTCTGGTACCGCCATGTCATCGGCGGCGACCGGACCCCGATCGTGGACACCTGGTGGCAGACCGAGACCGGTGCAGTGATGATCTCACCGCTCCCCGGCGTCACTGCCGGCAAACCGGGCTCAGCCATGACCGCGATCCCCGGCATCGAGGCCGACGTCGTCGACGACGACGGCAACTCGGTGCCCAACGGTTCGGGCGGCTACCTCGTCGTCACCTCGCCATGGCCCGCCATGCTGCGCACCATCTGGGGCGATGACGCGCGGTACGCCGACACGTACTGGTCCCGGTTCAAGAAGCAGGGCTACTACTTCGCCGGCGACGGCGCGAAGAAGGACACCGACGGCGACATCTGGGTCCTGGGCCGCGTCGACGACGTCATGAACGTGTCCGGCCACCGCCTCTCGACCACCGAGATCGAGTCGGCCCTGGTCTCGCACCCCAAGGTCGCCGAGGCCGCTGTCGTCGGCGCCTCGGACCCGGACACCGGCCAGGCCGTGGTCGCCTACGTCATCCTGCGCAACGACGCCGGCGATGGTGGTGCCGACATCGTGAAGGAGCTCTCCGACCACGTCCGCAAGGAGATCGGTCCGATCGCCAAGCCACGCCAGATCATGATCGTCCCCGAACTGCCCAAGACCCGCTCCGGCAAGATCATGCGCCGCCTGCTGCGCGACGTCGCCGAGGGCCGCGAGGTCGGCGACACCCAGACCCTGGCCGACGCCTCGATCATGAACCTGATCTCCGCCGGGCAGGCGACGTCCACGGACGACTGAGACAGAAGCCCGCGTCCGGCCGGGGTCAGCCCCGGTCGGACGCGCGCAGGGCCGCCAGCGCGGCGGCGTACGGGGATCCGCTGTGCTGGGCGCGGCTCCCCTCTCGGAGCAGCACGACATGCAGGCCCTGACTGTCGACCGGGATCCGCGCCGCAAGGTAGGCGTGCTCCCACCGCAGCACGATCTCGAGGCCCGCGGCGTACGCCGGCTCGGCCATCGCGGTGGTCGTGAGGAATCGCGTCCGCTGCTGCACCCCGCCGAGGGCCGCGACCCGGGCGCGGACCTCCTTGAACGACTGCACCGGCCTGGCGCCGGGCGCGAAGACCTCCGCGAACACGCGCGCCGCGGCCACCGCCGTCCCGTCGCCGAAGAGGCGGTCGAAGCCGGCGGAGGTGTCCGGCTCAACCATCGTGGCGGCCCTGGCCCTCCAGGTCCGCGACCCGCTCCTCGAGCGCCCGGACGCGGACGTAGTCTTCGCGAGTCTCGCCCGCATTCTGGCTAAAGATGCCCATCGCGTTCTCCCGAGTGTCTGGATGGATCGATGCAGGGTCCTGCATCATCGCACTCGCGCACCCACCCGAGAAGGAGCCTGCCTTGCCCATGCTGCACCCCGTCGTCTGGACCGCACTGCCGGAGCCTCTCGTCGAGTTCTGGACCGAGCGCCACCTCTGCACGTTGAGCACCCTCGACCGCGACGGCGCACCGCACGCCGTGGCGGTCGGCGCCGTCCTCGACCCGGAGCATCAGTGCGCGTGGATCATCACCGACGGCGGCTCGCAGAAGGTCGCCAACCTGCGCCGGGACGGGCGTCTCGCCGTGAGCCAGGTCGACGGCGCACGGTGGTCGACGATCGTCGGAGCAGCGGAGGTCACCTCCGACCCGGCAGACGTCGAGCGCGCCTGTGAACGGTACGCCGACCGCTACCGCACTCCGCGACCCAACCCGAACCGGGTGGCCCTGCGGATCAGCGTGACGAGGTTCCTCGGGTCGACGCAGGTGCTGCCTCGGGACTGAGGCGGCTCGCGGCCATCAGCACCGCCACACCGACCGCCGCCGCGACCACCGACGCCAGCAGGATCCCGACCTTGGCCTCGGCGGTCAGCAGGTCGGAGCCGGGGAACGACAGGCCGGCGATGAAGAGGGACACGGTGAAGCCGATCCCGGCGACCGCTCCGACGCCGATCAGTTGCGGCCAGGTCGTCTCGTCCGGCAGGCGGGCGACGCCCAGCCGGACGGCGAGGAAGCAGGCGAGTGCGATCCCGAGGGGCTTGCCGAGCACCAGGCCCACCCCGATGGCCAGCACCACCGGCGACTTCAACGCATCGACCAGCACCCCGTCACCCAGTGCAACACCCGCGTTGGCGAGGGCGAACACCGGAAGAACGACGTACGCCGACAACGGGTGGAGCCGAGTCTGGAGCCGTTCGACGACGGGGACGGACTCACCGATCAGGAACCGGAGGCGACGCTGCTCGTCGACGTCGAGATCGTTGTCGTGCAACCCCTCGACGGCGTACGCCGTGGCGACCTCGGGTCGCAGCAACGCCACGGCAGGCGTCAGCAGGCCGATCGCGACCCCCGCGAGGGTGGCGTGGACGCCGGACTGCAAGAGCGCGAACCACGTCGCGACGCCCAGCACTGCGTAGACGGGGATGGACCACACGCGAGCCGCTCGCAGCACCGCCATCACAGCCAGCAGTCCGAGCGCACCGAGCAGCCAGCCGAGGGACAGCGAGTCGGTGTAGAACAGCGCGATCACCACGATCGCTCCGATGTCGTCGACGATTGCCAGGGTCAGCAGGAACAGCCGGGCGGCGGACGGGATCCGGGGACCGAGCAACCCGAGGACGCCGACGGCGAAGGCGATGTCGGTCGCCATCGGGATCCCCCAGCCATCCGCAGCCGATCCTCCGCCGGAGAGCGCGACGTAGAGGATCGCCGGCACGGCCATGCCGCCGAGCGCGGCGATGATCGGCAGCGCCGCCGTCCGAGGGTCGCGCAGATCGCCGTGCACGAGCTCGTGCTTGATCTCCAGACCGACGACGAAGAAGAAGATCGTCATCAACCCGTCGTTGACCCAGTGCTGGAGCGACTCCTCGATCCGCCAGTCGCCCACCTGAAGGCCGAGCGGCGTGTGCCAGAAGTGGTCGTACGCCGACGCCCAGCCGTCGAACGGCAGGTTGACCCACAGCAGCGCGATGAGCGTCGCCGCCAGGAGCAGCACCGAGCCGGCGGCCTCGATGCGCAGGAACTCCCGCAGCGGGCGGGCGACGTACCGGGCCAACGGCCGATCGCTGGCGGTCCAGACAGGACCTCGGCGCCACAGGTCGTCGGGTGATCGATCCACGGGCGGGCTCCTCGGTGCGGGGTCGGGCGTTCACATGCCGACCAGACTTCCCGGCTCACCTGCAACGATCCTATCGAAGTCGGTAGGGTCGGGGTCATGAGCACCGACAACCGGACCGTCACCCGGATCAGCAAGGACGACGAACCGACGATCGGGCGTCTCATCAAGGACGCTCAGACCGACTTCTCGACGATCATGCGCAAGGAGATCCAGCTCGCGAAGTCCGAGCTGAAGGTCAGCGTCACAGCGGGCGGTGTGGGCGCGGGTCTGATCGGCGCCGCACTCTTCGTGCTGGTGCTCGCCGTGATCATGCTGTCGGTCGCGTTCGCCTACTTCATCAACTGGAACGGCCACGGTCTCGACCTGCACTGGGCGTTCCTGATCGTGTTCTTCGTCTATGTGCTGATCGCGGCGCTGCTGGTCTTCCTCGCGATCCGCAGTTTCAAGAAGGTGAAGGCACCCGAGAAGGCGATCGAACAAGGCCGCGAGATCCCGCGCGCGCTCAAGGGGCAGGGCAAGGCCTGAGCCCATGGCCCGGCAGCCGGTGGTCGCAGGACGAGCCGAGCAGCTGCTCGGGTCGGCCGTCGTCGCCACCTCGCCGGTCGCCGGCGGCGACATCTGTACGGCGGTCAAGTTGCGACTCTCCAGTGGCCGAACCGCCTTCCTCAAGACGCTCAGTCCCGCGCCCCCGCAGTTCTTCGCCCGGGAGGCCGCCGGTCTGCGCTGGCTCGGCGAGGCGACCGCGTCGGGGGGCGTTGCCACCCCCGGGGTCCTCGCCGTCGACAACGACTGCCTGATCCTCGACTGGGTCGAATCGGCTCGGCCGAGCGCGGAGGCGGCGACTGTCTTCGGTCGGGCCCTCGCCGCCACCCATGCTGCGGGGACGGACGCCTTCGGGGCGCCCCATGACGGCTACATCGGCCGCCTTCCGCTGCTCAACCAGTCACTGCCGACCTGGTCCGACTTCCACGCCGAGCGGCGGATCGCGCCCTACCTCAAGGTCCTGCGGGACAAGGAGATCATGAGCGCGGAGGAGGCGAAGGCCGTGGAGGACGCGGCCGCTCGCGCCTCGTCGGTGCTCCCGGTCGAGCCGCCCGCACGCCTGCACGGCGACCTGTGGAACGGCAACGTGCTGTGGGCCGCCAACGACTCCGTGGTGGTGGTCGACCCGGCGGCGTACGGCGGACATCGCGAGGTGGACCTCGCGATGCTCGCTCTCTTCGGTCTCCCCCAACTCCCGCAGGTGATGGCCGCCTACGAGGAGGTCAGTCCGCTGGCCGACGGCTGGGAGGACCGGCTCGGCTTCCACCAGCTCTTCCCCCTGCTGGTGCACGCGTGCCTCTTCGGTGGGCAGTACGCCGCCCGGGCGGCCCGGGTGGCCCAGCGCTACCTGTGACCCGCGCCGCCGCCTGGCGTGGCTTCTCAGCGACCGCTCAGGCCGATCGGCCATGATGGGACGGTGCCGACCCGTCCCACCACCCCGCCTCGTGTCCTCGTCGTTGACGACGACCGGGCCGTGCGCGAGTCGCTGCGGCGCTCCCTGCAGTTCAGCGGGTACGACGTCCACCTGGCCGGCGACGGAGCCGAGGCACTCGCCGGGATCGGCGCCGTGGCCCCCGACGTGGTCGTGATGGACGTGATGATGCCCAAGCTCGACGGGTTGGAGACGACGCGCGCGCTGCGGGCGGCCGGGAACGACGTGCCCGTCCTGGTGCTCACCGCGCGCGACGCCGTCGGTGAGCGCGTCGAGGGTCTGGACGCCGGCGCCGACGACTACCTGACCAAGCCGTTCGCGCTCGAGGAGTTGCTGGCCCGGCTGCGGGCCCTGCTGCGTCGAGTGGTGCCGATCGAGGAGGGTGCGGAGGAAGAGGTCCTCTCGTTCGCCGACCTGACCATGAACGTCACGACTCGTGAGGTGCGTCGCGGTGGCCGGTTGATCGAGTTGACTCGCACCGAGTTCACCCTGCTCGAGATGTTCCTGCGGCGACCACGGCGGGTGCTCGACCGCAGCTTCATCCTCGAGGAGGTGTGGGGCTACGACTTCCCCACGACCGCCAACTCGCTCGAGGTCTACGTCGGTTACCTGCGTCGCAAGACCGAGGCGGAGGGCGAAGCTCGTCTGATCCACACCGTGCGCGGCATCGGCTACGTCCTGCGCGCCACGGAGTCGTGAGGTCGTGACCGCCCCGTGACCGCCGCCTGGGGTCTCGCGATGGTGCCGGGCCCCGACGGACGCTGGCACTATCGGCGTTCGCTGGCCAGTCGGGTGATCTGGTTGACCACGATCGCGGTGGGCCTGTCGGTGGCGCTGGTCGCCGTGGGCGCCTACATCACCGCGCGGGTGCAGATGCAGGACACCCTCGACAACGCCCTGTTGGCACGGGCCGAGAAGGCGGCGGCCTCCGACAGCCTGCTGCAGGCGGGATCCGCCGGCATCCCGCCGTGGGCGCTGGGTGCAGGCGATGTCCGGATCGCCTACATCGACCGCACGGGACGGGTCGCTCCCCTCGACCTCGGCCCGATCATCACGATCGGCCACGACGAGTTGGACGTCGCGCAGGGCAAGTCGCCCCGCAGCCTGCGCACGGTCGCACTCGAGAGCGGTCGCTACCGGATGGTCGCGGTCCCGACCCGGCAGGACGGGCTGGCACTCGTGATCGCCCAGCCTCTCGACGACCAGGACCGCACCCTGCAGCGGCTCGGGTGGGTGACCGTCGCCTTCGGTGTGTTCGGCGTACTCGCGGCTGGTCTGGCCGGCTGGGCGGTCGCCAGCAACGGCCTTCGCCCCGTACGCCGACTCTCCGTGTCGGTGGAGGACATCGCCCGCACCGAGGACTTCACGCCGCTTCCGGTCGAGGGCGACGACGAGGTCGCCCGCCTGGCAACGGCGTTCAACCACCTGCTGATCGCACTCGACGCGAGCCGGATCCGTCAGCGGCAACTGGTTGCTGACGCGAGCCACGAGTTGCGGACGCCGCTCACGGCCCTGCGCACCAACGTCGACCTGCTCACCATGACAGCCCGCAGCAGCGACGGATTCGCCAGCCTTCCGGTCGAGGCGCGTGACGAGCTGCTGGACGACGTACGCGCGCAGATCGAGGAGCTGACCACCCTGATCGGCGATCTCACCGAGCTCGCCCGCGACGAGCCGATGCCCGTCCAGGTGGAGCCGGTGGACCTGGCCGACGTGGTCGACCATGCCGTCCAACGGGTACGCCGACGGGCGCCCGGTCTCGAGTTCGAGGTGTTCACGCGGCCGTGGTGGGTGATCGGCGAGGACGCCGAGTTGGAGCGCGCCGTCACGAACTTGTTGGACAATGCGGCCAAGTGGAGCCCGGAGGGCGGGCAGGTCACGGTGCGTCTCAGCGACGGTGTGCTCACCGTCGACGACCAGGGCCCGGGCATCGCCGAACCCGACCGGATCCGGATCTTCGACCGCTTCTGGCGCTCCGACGACGCGCGGACGATGCCCGGCTCGGGGCTCGGGCTGGCGATCGTCCGGCAGGTCGCCGAGCGGCATTCCGGTTCCGTCCAGGCCACCGCCAATGCCAGTGGCGGCGCACGTCTGGTGCTGAAGCTTCCCGGTCACGAGAACCGTGTCCAGGGCGGTGCCTAGAAGATGGTGGTGTGAAGTGTTGCGAATGGTTGCGCTGGGTGTCGGCGCAGCGGCCCTGTTGACGGCATGTGGCGGCGAGGAGGTCGGGGCGAAGCCGACCCTGCCGAGCGAGACGCCCGCGTTGTGGAACCCCTGCGATGCCCTGGACGTGGCGTTCGTGAAGGCGGAGTTCGCGGTCGATGCGGTCAAGCACACGGGGACGCCGACCAAGTCCGAGTGCCGGTTCACCCCGGTTTCTGCGAGTTCTGGGGCTTCTGGAGGCGCTGACGCGATCGTCACCGCCAACTATCTGCTCTTCCCCGGCAAGCTCGCCGACGCCTGGCAGAAGATGGGCCAGAGCGCCGATGCCGACGTCCGCACCCCCGCGATCGCCAGCGCCGACGACGCCCGCATCGTCGTCAACGCCACCAACAAGCAGCTCTACGTCACGGGATTCGTCCAGAACGGCACCCTGATCCAGCAGGTCGACGTCGTGGACCCGAAGCCGTACGCCGAGAAGCGGATCGTGTCCGCCGTGGAGGCCACCCTCACCCGGCTTTCCGAGCGTGCCGCGCAGAGCGGGGCCGGAACGCCGGCCTCGCCTTCGGCGCCGTCCTCGTCGGCTTCGACTACGGATTGATCGCCTGCAGCAGTCGAGCGGCCTTCCACTCCGTCTCGGCCCACTCCTCGGCGACCTCGCTGTCGACCGTGATGCCACCACCAGTGCCGAGGACATAGTCGTCTCCGGCGGTCGTGAGGGTCCGGATGATCACGCCGAGGTCCGCCCGGCCGTCGCCGGCGATCCAGCCGAACGCGCCGGCGTACGCGCCTCGGGGGGTCTCCTCGACCTCATCGATGATCTCCATCGTCCGTCGTTTCGGGGCTCCCGTCATCGAACCTGCCGGAAAGAGGCTCTTGAGCGCTCCGACGGTGCTGACGTCGTCGCGCAGTCGTCCCCGGACCGTCGAGACGAGCTGGTGCACCGATGCATAGGACTCGACGTCCATCAGCGTCGGCACCTCCACGCTGCCCACCTCGCACACCATCGCCAGGTCGTTGCGCAGCAGGTCGACGATCATCAGGTTCTCGGAGCGGAACTTCGCATCGCTCGCGAGCCGTGCACGGGCGACCTCGTCGTCGGCGGGCGTGATCCCGCGAGGAGTCGTGCCCTTGATCGGCTTGGTCTCGATCGTCCGATCCTCGGTGATCAGCGCATAGCGCTCCGGGCTCGAACTGAGCAGCCATGCCTGCGCGCCGTCGACGTCATGTTGCAGGAAACCCGCGTAGGGCGCGGGATTCAGGGCCCGGAGCCGGAGGTAGGCCGCCGCCGGACTGAGGTTGCTCGCAGCCCGCTGGCGGTAGGTCAGGTTGACCTCGTAGGAGTTGCCGGCATGGAGGTGTTCCTGCACCTGCGTGAAGGCGGCGGCGTAGGCGGGTGGGGGGGTGCAGGAATCCCCGGTCGACCGGGGATTCCTGCACTTGTCGGGCGTTGCAACACCCGACAAGTGAGAGGAATGCCCGACAAGTAGGTGGTCGTACTCCCGGATGTGCGAGGGCCGCAGCCACACCGCGTCCGGCAGGTCGGGATCCGGCCGCGCCGGCAGGTCAGGGCGGGCGGCGTACCCGAAATAGCCGAACCACTGGTCGCTCGGCGCACCCGCCTCGAGCTCTCGCTCGAGGACGACGAACGGGTCGTCGCCCACGACCTCGGACCCGCCCTCGGTGTGCCGGGTGACCTCCCGCCGCGTGGCGTCGTAGGTCAACGACACGTCGTCGTCGTCGAGCCAGCCGATGATCGAGCGCCGCCGGGACCAGTCGCGGGCGCCGCCACCGTCGAGCCAGACGCAGCGCTGGTGCCGCGCCTGGATCCGGGCGAACGCCTCGGCCGGATCACCCTGGGTGACCACCTCAGCGACCCATGGCCAGGAAGTTCGCCACCAGCTGTGCGCCGTGCTCGGTGAGCACCGACTCGGGATGGAACTGCACGCCCATGATCGGCAGCGTCACGTGTTCGACGGCCATGGTCAACCCACTGACCTCGTCGACGGCGGCCACCCTCAGCGTTGGCGGCAGGGCGAGAGCGGCAAGGGAGTGGTAGCGCACGGCATCGAACGGCGCCGTCACCCCTGCGAACAGCCCGGTTCCGTCGTGTCGGACCTGCGCGAGGACACCGTGCCCGGGCGGGACCCGATCGACCTGCCCGCCGTACGCCGTCACGATGCCCTGCATGCCCAGACAGACCCCGAGCACGGGACGGGTGCCGGCGAGGACGACGTCGCGGCCGATGGCGAAATCCCGCTCTGTTGCGGGGTTTCCGGGTCCGGGCGAGAGGACGACGTACTCGTGGGCGAGCACTTCGGCCGCCGTCACCTCGTCGTGCTGGACCACCGTCGGCAGCACTCCGGTCACGCCGGCGATCAGGTGCACCAGGTTCCACGTGTAGGAGTCGTGATGATCCACGACGACGACGTCCGACGCCGTCACAGCTCGACCGCCAGCTCTCCGCGGCGCAGTGCGGCCACCACCCCCGCCGCCGACGCGACGTGGACCTGCGCGAGGTCCTGCTCCCCGATCGAGGTGTCCACCGGCCAGGCCAACCGCTCACCATCGAGCGAGAACTCCGCACTCACACCGAGCTTGTTGCCCCGCGGATCCTGTCGGTGCCAGGCGCCATCGAGGTGCACCGCGACCAGTCCGTGCATCACGAAACCGCCGGGTGCGGAGTCGTCGGCCAGCAGCTGATAGCAGAGCCCGGTCGGGACGCTGCCCGCGCGCAACAGGGCCGTGAGCAGATGCGCCTTCGCGTAGCACCAACCCACGCCATCGGCGAGGACCTCGGTCGCCGTCACGGCGAAGCGGGGGTCGCCCACGTCGCCGGCGTGGTCGATCTCGTCCCGCACCCATGCGAAGGCCCGGGCGGCGAAGGCCCGGCTGTCGGACGCACCCGCACCCAGCTGGTCGGCCAGCGCCAGCACCTCGGGCGCCGTGGTCTCGATGACGTCGTCGGCGCCGAGGTAGGCGTCGGGTGAGCCGGCGATCAGGTCGATGGACATTCAGACCTCGATGACGACGAGGGACGGATCGACCGCGCGGATGTCGTCAGGATCCGAGGTCATCACCACGTGCCCGTTCTGCCTGGCATCCAAGGCGACGTGCACGTCGGTGACATCGACGTGGCCGGTGGCTCCGATCATCGCCCCGACCAGCTTCGCCGTCTCGGGGCTGAGGCTCTTCAGGGTGATGCCGTCCCTGTCCACCATCGCAGCCAACCGCGCCTGCCGCGGACCGCCTCTCCAGGCCTGCGCCAACACTCCCGGCACGATGTGAACGCGCCGCCCCTCCGTGAGCGCGAATTCAATTGCCTCGCGGACACGCCGGTTGCCGCGCTCGACCGCGATCAGGGCGCCAGCGTCAAGGGTCAGCCCCGCGCCCTTCACAGGAGGCCTCGGGCCTTCTTCTCAGCCATCTCGGCGTCCGCCCGCGCAAACTGTTCGCGCACCCACTTCTTGTCCTCATCCGTCGGGGGCCCGAACTTCTTGTCGAACATCTCGAAGAAGTCACCGACCGGCTCGCTGTCGGCCTTCTCCTGCAGGGCTTGGGCGACGTACGCCGAGACGGACGCCGCTCTGCCGTCAGCGACCGCGGCACGTGCGTGCTCGACCAGGTGGTCCGGCAGGCTCACGGCGATCTTGGTGGTCATACCGCGATCATACCGCCGGTCCAGGGTGGCGGCCTCAGAGCAGGACGCCGGCCACCAGGTCGTGGACGATGTCGAATCCGCGCTCGGTCAGGATCGACTCGGCATGGAACTGGACGCCCCGGAAGTGCGGTCCGCGCACGGCATGGACATCGCCGGTGCCGGGATCCGTGTCGACCGAGACGCCGTCCGGCAGCACCACGTCGGGCGAGACCCGGCCCACGAAGGTGTTGTAGAAGCCCACCCGCTGCGGCTTGCCGTCGAGCAGCACTGTGGCCTGGGTGCCCTGGAAGACGATGTCCTTGTAGGCCAGCGGAATGCCGAGCTGGTGGCACAGCGCCTGGTGGCCCAGACACACGGCGACGAACGGCTTCTCGTTCTCCAGCAACCACGCGACGGCCGCCCGCAACTGCCCCATCTTGGGATCGCTGTCATCGCGCGGGTCGCCGGGGCCCGGGCCGACGATGACCAGGTCGTAGCCCTCGAGCGCCCCGTCGCGATAGTCCTCGTGCCTCACCACGGAGGACGTCATGCCCATCCGGGCGAGCATGTGGCGCAGCATGTTCACGAAGTCGTCCTCGCCGTCGAGGATGACGGCCGACTTGCCGGCGAGCCGCGGGTCGACCGGCGTACCGGCCTGGTCGGCGAGCCAGAAGCCAGAAAGCCTGTTGTTTCGGGCATTCAGCGCGATCAGGACCTCCTCATCGGCGACGAGGTCGGCGACGGGGACGTCCGGGATCGGCGCGGGCGCGACCAGGCCGAAGGCGGAGAGGATGCCGCC
>JASLDK010000103.1 GCA_030145945.1 Nocardioides sp. | reverse complement strand
CGCTCTCGACCCCGACCGAGCGCGCCAGGTCGCCGTTGGCGAGCAGGTGCCGGATCTCGCCGTGGACCGGCATCACGTTGCGCGGCTTGACGATGTTGTAGCAGTAGAGAAGCTCACCTGCGCTGGCGTGACCGCTGACGTGGACCAGGGCATTGCCCTTGTGGACGACATTGGCGCCGAGGCGGGCCAGGCCGTTGATCACGCGGTAGACGGCGTTCTCGTTGCCGGGGATCAGGCTGGACGCGAGGATGACGGTGTCGCCCTCCTCGAGGTGCACGAAGTTGTGGTTGCGCTGCGCGATCCTGGCCAACGCACTCAACGGCTCGCCCTGTGATCCCGTGGAGATCAGCACCTGGCGCTCGGGGGCCAGGTCGGCCAGCTCCTTGGCCTCGACCATCACGCCCGGCGGAACCTTCAGATAGCCCAGGTCGCGGGCGATCGCCATGTTGCGGACCATGGAGCGCCCGACGTACGCGACCTTGCGGTTGTGCTTGACGGCGGTGTCCAGCACCTGCTGGACGCGGTGCACGTGCGAGGCGAAGCAGGCGACGATGATCCGCTGGTCGGAGTCGGCGAAGGCCTGCTCGAGCACCGGCGTGATCCGACGCTCGGCGGTCGTGAAGCCGGGGACGTCGGCGTTGGTCGAGTCGGTCAGGAAGAGGTCGACGCCCTCCTCCCCCAGCCGTGCGAAGGCCCGCAGGTCGGTGATCCGACCGTCCAGCGGCAGTTGGTCCATCTTGAAGTCACCGGTGTGGAGCACCATCCCGGCGCCGGTGCGGATCGCGACCGCGAGCGCGTCGGGGATCGAGTGGTTGACCGCGACGAACTCCAGGTCGAAGGGGCCGAACGAGATCCGATCGCCCTCCTTGACGGTGTAGAACGGCGTCTGGCGCAACCGGTGCTCGCGCAGCTTGGAGTTGAGCAGCGCCAGGGTGAGCTCGGAGCCGACGAGCGGAATGTCCTGGCGTTCACGCAGGAGGTACGGCGTGGCGCCGATGTGATCCTCGTGCCCGTGCGTCAGCACGAGCGCCTCGACATCCGCCAAGCGGTCCCGGATCGGGCCGAAGTCCGGGAGGATCAGGTCAACGCCGGGCTGGTGGTCGTCGGGGAAGAGCACGCCGCAGTCGACGATCAGCAGGCGGCCGTCGTACTCGAAGACGGTCATGTTGCTACCGACCTCGCGCAGCCCGCCGAGGGGGATGACCCGCAGACCGCCCTTGGGCAGCGTCGGCGGGGCGGACAGCTCGGGGTGCGGGTGCGACATCCGATGAGCCCCGCCGCAGCAAGGCCGCTCTTGAGGTCGGCGACCTCGGCGTCGTCGAGCGCCATCAGTGGCGGCCGCACGATCCGGTTGTCGAGGACGCCGAGCAGCTCGAGGGCGCCCTTGGCGGTGGTTGCGCCGTAGTTGGCGACACCCATGATCGCCTCGAAGGCGGGGATCAGGCTGGTGTGGATGCGCAGCGCCTCGGCCTGGTTGCCGGCGAGGGCGGCATCGATCATCGCGCGCAGCTGGCTGCCGGCGACGTGGCCGACGACGGACACGAGACCGATGGCGCCATACGCGAGGTAGCCGAGCGTGTTGACGTCGTCACCGGAATAGACGGCATAGCCGAGGTCGACCAGTTGCGCGGTGCGGGAGATGTCACCCGTGGCCTCCTTTACCGCGACGACCGTCTCCCAGTCCTTCGCTGCGACGTAGGTCTCGAGCGCGATCTTGGTGCCGGTCCGACCGGGCACGTCGTAGAGCATCACCGGCACGGCCGTGGCGTCCACGACCTGCCGGAAGTGGTTGAGCACGCCGAGCTGGCTGGGCTTGTTGTAGTAGGGCGTGACGAGCAGGAGCCCGTCGGCGCCGACCTTCTCGGCCTGCTTGGCGAGCTCGACCGAGTGACGCGTGTCGTTGGTGCCGACGCCCGCGACGATCTTGGCGCGGTCGCCGACGGCGTCCTTGACGGCGGCCAGGGTCTCGCCGTCCTCGGCACCCGTGGTGGTCGGCGACTCGCCGGTCGTGCCGGACACGACGATGCCGTCGTTGCCGTTGTCGACCAGGTGCTTGGCGACCTTCTGCACCCCGTCCAGATCGACCGAGCCGTCCTCGCGGAACGGCGTGACCATCGCTGTCAGCATGGTGCCGAAGGGTGCAGAACTCATGACCGCAAGCCTATCGCGACACGGTCGCGCAGCCTGCACTCACACGTGAGGCATGACCTCCGCGGCGACGAGGCGCAGGTGGTCGAGGTCGTCCAGGTCCAGCATCTGCAGGTAGATCCGCTGGCTCCCGAGTGCCTCGAAGCGCTTGATCTTGTCGATCACCTCGGCAGGTGTCCCAGCCAGCCCGTTGGCACGCAGTTCGTCGACCTCACGCCCGATGGACGCCGCCCGGCGGGCGATCTCGGCCTCGTCCTCCCCGACGCACAGCACCAGTGCGTTCGACCAGGTGAGCTCGTCGGGATCGCGGTCGACGGCCTCCGCCGCGCGGCGTACCCGGCCGAACTGGAGGGCGGTGAACTCCTCGTCCACGAACGGCAGGTTGAACTCGTCGGCGTACGCCGCGGCCAGCGCAGGTGTCTTGCGGGCGCCCTTGCCACCGATCAGCACGGGTACGCCGCCACGGTGACCGTTGCTCTGGGTCGGCTTGGGCACCGCGGGGCTGTCGGCGAGCTGGTAGTGCTGTCCGTCGAAGGCATAGAGCTCGCCGACCGGCGTCGTCCACAGGCCGGTGATCAGCTCGAGCTGCTCGGCGTACCGCTCGAACCGCTCGGCGGTGTCGGGGAACGGAATGCCGTAGGCCGTGTGCTCCTGGGTGAACCAGCCCGCGCCGATGCCGAGCTCGACGCGACCGCCGCTCATCTGGTCGACCTGGGCGACCTGGATCGCCAGCACTCCGGGATGCCGGAAGGTCGCGCTCGTCATCATCGTGCCCAGCCGGATGGTGCTGGTCTCACGGGCAAGCCCGGCAAGTGTGGTCCAGGCATCCGTCGACCCCGGCAACCCGTCCCCGCTCATGTGCAGGTAGTGGTCGCTGCGGAAGAAGGCGTCGAAGCCGAGCCGCTCCGACTCGAGCGCGACGGCCAACAGGTCGTCGTAGGTGGCACCTTGCTGGGGTTCGGTGAAGACGCGGAGCTCCATGGCTCCACCCTGTCAGGTGCTTGGTCAGGCCTCGGTGCCGCCGCAGGCGAAGGTCCGCTCCCACCACACGACCGTGAAGCCCTCGCGGGGCTCGCGGCGGACCTCGGTCCAGCGCTTGCGGTTGATCTCGGGATAGTGGGTGTCCCCGGGGGGCGAGAGCGGGATCTCGGAGATGATCTGCTCGTCGGCGTACGGCATGGCGGCGGCGTAGACCGCGGCTCCCCCGCCGATCATCACCTGCTTGTCATCGGTCTGCTTGTCATCGCCCTGCTCGGCAAGGATCTGGTCCGCGAGCGCGAGAGCGGACGGTACGTCGGAGGCCACCTGCACTCCTGGCGCGGTCCAGTCCGGGTCGCGGGTGAGCACGATCGTGGTGCGCCCGGGGAGCGGACGGCCGATGCTCTCGTGGGTGACGCGGCCGATGACCAGGACGTGGCCCATCGTGGTTGCCTTGAAGTGCGCGAAGTCCGCGGGCAGGTGCCACGGGATGTCGGCGGCATCGCCGATCACGCCGTTCTCGGCGACGGCGACGATGGTGGAGACCTTGCGGCCGGCGGGAGTCATGGGCGCTCGCTTCGGGTCAGACCGCGATCGGGGCCTTGATGGCCGGGTGCGGGTCATAGCCCTCAACGCTGATGTCGTCGAGCTCGAAGGCGTCGATCTCGGTGACGGCAGGATTGAGCACCAGCGTCGGCAGCGGCCGGGGCTCACGGGTCAGCTGGAGCCGCGCCTGGTCCAGATGGTTGGAGTAGAGGTGAGCGTCTCCCAGCGTGTGCACGAAGTCGCCGACCGCGAGGACCGCGACCTGCGCGATCATGTGGGTAAGCAGTGCGTAGGCAGCGATGTTGAAGGGCACGCCGAGGAAGACGTCGGCGGAGCGTTGGTAGAGCTGGCAGCTCAGCCGACCATCGGCGACATAGAACTGGAACATGCTGTGGCACGGCGGGAGCGCCATGTCGTCGACCTGGCTGGGATTCCACGCCGAGACGATGTGCCGACGGCTGTCGGGGTTGTTGCGGATCTGCGCAATGACCTGCGCCAACTGGTCGATGTGTCCGCCGTCGGGGGAAGGCCAGGATCGCCACTGCGCGCCGTAGACGGGGCCGAGGTCGCCGTTCTCATCGGCCCATTCGTCCCAGATCGAGATGCCGCGCTCCTGCAGCCAGCGCACGTTCGTGTCGCCGCGCAGGAACCACAGCAACTCGCCGAACACCGAGCGGGTGTGCACCTTCTTGGTGGTGACGAGGGGGAAACCCTCGCGCAGGTCGAAGCGCATCTGGTGCCCGAAGACGCTCAGCGTGCCGGTGCCGGTGCGGTCACCCTTCTCGGTGCCCTCGTCGAGGATCCGCTGGACGAGATCGAGATAGGCGCGCACGACATCAGGTTAGTGCGGTGCTGCACGTCAGAGCGCGAGCGTCCCGTGGATGGTCGTCACCGTGTCCCCGCCGACCCAGATCGTGCCGTCCGCGTCGGTGTCGATGTGGATCCGTCCACGGCGACCGAGGACGGTTCCCTGAGCGGCGACATACGACGGCGGCAGCACGCCGCTCGGCGTCAACCACTGCGCGAGCGAGGCGTTGAGGGAGCCGGTGACCGGGTCCTCGGCGATGCCCGCGGCGTGTGGGCAGAAGGCGCGCACCTCCACCAGGCACTCGCCTCCGTCCGGATGCGGTCCGACCACGCCGACATCGACCGGGAGGTCGGCGTACGACGGAGCGAGGGCGAGGACCTGCTCGGCCGACGCGAGGCGTACGCCGACCCAACCGGGGCCGTTGTCCGCCCACGCGATGTCGAGCACGTCATCTCGTGCGATGCCCAACGCAGCGGCGACCTGATCCGCCAATTCGTCGTCGACCGGACCGGACCGGAGCAGGTCGGGCGCAGCGAAGGCGAGGCGGTCGTCGGTGCACTGCAGCTCGACCAGCCCGACACCGCACTCCTGGATGATCCGGTCCCCGGCCGGGTCTCCCCCGGCCTCCAGCCACGCGTGCGCGGAGCCTAGCGTGGGGTGGCCAGCAAACGGCAGTTCCTGCGCGGGGGTGAAGATCCGCAGCCGGTAGTCGGCGCCCGGCAGGGTCGGCGTCAGCAGGAACGTGGTCTCGCTGAGATTCGTCCAGCGAGCGAAACGTTGCATCTGCTCGGTGGTCATCCCGTCGGCGCCGTGCACCACGGCGACCGGGTTGCCCAGCAGCGGCACCGCGGTGAAGACGTCGACCTGCCGGAAGTCCCGGCGCACCGATCCCGTCATGGCCAGACCTCAGGCCGACAACGACATGGGGCCGTACACCTCACGGTCCAGCTCGAAGAGAGTCACCTGCGCGACACCGAGGTCGGCCAGGTCGGCGTACACCTCTCCGACCCAGGACTCGGCGTCCCCCTGGCTGGGGAACGTCTGGCCGGCGTACGTCTCCGCGTCCGCTCCTGACAACGCAACCTCGGAGCCGGAGGCATCCTCGAGACGCCAGCGCCACGGGTGCTCGACGGGCTGGGCGGGACGGTACGACGGCGGCTGCTCGGGCAACGACATGGCTCAACTCTCCCGGACGGACGGTTGGACGAACGGCGGCTTGGTGATCTGGAAGACCTCG
>JASLDK010000086.1 GCA_030145945.1 Nocardioides sp. | reverse complement strand
GCGTTCAATCCGTCGATGCGAAGCACCCCTAGCGTCCGATCCGTGATCGCACGCGGAGCACTCGGCAGTCTGCTGGTCCTCCTCGGGGGGCTGGTGACGGCCACACTGCCCGTGTCCACGCCGGTTCTGCGGGTGAACGTGCTCGATGCCCTCAGGTCGCACGAGGCCGGTCGGATGACCGGACTGGTCGTGGTTCTCGTCGGGCTCGGTCTCCTCGCGAGCGCCTGGTTGCGCCTGTGTCGCGTGGTCGCGGTCGGCGAACGCGAGACGGCCGACCCGACAGCCGGAGTGGCCCTGGCCCGGATCGGCGCGATCGCCTGGTCGCTGCCGCTCGTCCTGGCGCCGCCGCTGTTCTCCCGGGACGGGTGGTCGTACGCCGCCCAGGGGGAGCTCGCCTCCGTCGGGCTGTCGCCCTATCACTGGGGGCCGGGCATCCTCGCCCCGGCAACCTTCCCCTTCCCGGGCTGGCTGACCGGGCCTCCGGTCGTGCAGGCCGTCGACCCGATGTGGTGGGAGACGGCGACGCCCTATGGTCCGGTGCCCCTGCTCTTCGGGGGAGTCGCGGCCGGTGTCACCGGCAATCCTTGGGTTCTCGTGGTTGCGCACCGGGGATTCGCGCTCGTCGGACTCGTGCTCCTGGCGTGGGCAGTGCCTCGGCTCGCGGCCTGGGGTGGGGCCAATCCCGCCGTTGCGGCGGCGCTCGTGATCGCCTCCCCACTGATGATCGCCAACGGCGTCGGCGGACTTCACAACGACCTGCTGATGGTCGGCCTGATGGCTGCTGCACTGGTGGTCGCGGTGGAGCGGAGTTGGGTCTGGGGCGCGGTGATCGCCGGCCTGGCCGCAGGGGTGAAGGTCCCCGGCGGTCTCGTTGCGGTCGGCATCGTCCTGGCGTCCCTGCCGGTCGGGGCAGCGATGTCCGTGCGTCTTCGTCGGACAGGCAGTGTGGCCGCCGTGTCTCTCGGCACCCTGCTCGGGCTGGGGGTCGTCACTGGTCTCGGGACCGGATGGCTGCAGGCCCTGATGGTGCCCGGGGCCATCAACACCCCGCTCTCCGCCACGACCTTGGTCGGCGGCGTGCTCGACTGGATCGCGCTCCACCTCCATCTCGGAGCTCCACCCGCGCTGTTCCACGACATCGTCCGCGGGATCGGACTGGCCGCTTCGCTCGGTGTCAGTGGCTGGGCGGTTCTGCGTTCGGGGACGGGCTCTCGTCGTACGGCGCTCGTGGCCGTCGCCACGTCGACCACGGCATTCGTCCTGCTCTCGCCCGTCGTGCACCTCTGGTACTTCCTGATGCTGCCGCCGTTCCTCGCCTCACTGCGCCTGCCGAAGCACGCCGCGGGAGGGCTGGTCGTCGTGTCCGTCCTGCTCGGCCTGGTCGCGCCGCTCGACTCCTCGCTCCACGGCGCCTACTACGCGATCGTGATCGGCTGCATGACCGTCGCCCTGCTGCTCCCGATCCTGCTCCTCACCCCAGCGGCCAAGGAGCGGGTGGCCAGGATCGTGGCCCCGTTGGCGCCTCAGGCAGTCAGAGCGGCGACGCGCTCGCCCGCATGAAGGGCGAGCATCCGGGCCACGGTGCGGTCCCAGCCGAACCGTTCGGCCCGCGCCCGTGCAGCCGTACGACGACCGGCGACGGACTGTGCCCGCAACCGCAGCACAGCGTCCGCGAGATCGGTCGCTGTGGGCGCGGCCCAGGCCCCGCAGGTGCGGTCGACCAGTTCGCGGGCTCCGCCACGATCCGCCGTCACCACGGGGGTTCCGCAGGCAAGCGCCTCCAGCACGGCGAGGCCGAAGGTCTCGCCGGGACACACGGACAGGGCGATGTCGGCGGCGGCGAGTCGGTCGCGCAGGGCGGACCTGCCCTCGACGTACCCGTGGAAGTGGATGGGCGCATCGCCCGCCAGCGTCATCAGTTCGTCGCGGTGCGGGCCGTCACCGTAGACGTCGAGGCGCAGCGGAACCCCACGACGGTGGAGTTCAACGGCGGTCGCCACCGCCAGGTGCGGCGACTTCTCACGTGAGAGGCGGCCGGCATGGACCAGGCGCAGGGGCGACCCGTTCGTCGCCGCGAGGTCGGGAGCGCGATCGGGGTGGAAGGTCATCAGGTCGACTCCGAGCGGGACGCGGACGACCGGGCATCGCGCTGCCTCCGCGACCGCCCGGAACTCGCCCTCCGCATAGCGCGAGGTCACCACGACGGTGTCGAAACTGCGCACGATCAGCCGGTTGAGCAGGCCGATCGACACCTTGGAGGTTGTCTCCAGCCCCGTACGCATCGCGAACATGTCGCCCATCCGTTCATGGGAGAGGAGCACGGTCCGCACGCCGTTGCGCCGCGCCCACCAGGCGACCGGCATCAGGGTCAGCTTGTCGCTCCACTCGATGCTCGTCGGAGCGAAGCGTTCGAGGACCTCTGTCACCCGCCACGGCTCGACGATCAGCCGGTAGCCGCCGCCGACCCGCGGTGCCCGCACCTGCACCACCTCGCCCAGCGGCGTCGACCGGACGGCATCGACCGGCCCGGGGATGACCAGCAGACGCTCGGCCCCGGCGTCGACGTACCCCCGCCCCAGTTGTTCGATGGCGGTCCGCATGCCGCCCGAGGTCGCCCCGACGAAGTTGGCCAGCTGGGCGATTCGCATGGGCACAGGGTCGTCACTCCCGGTGAACCGCGGCGCACGGCCTGCCGACCGCACGGTTGACGCAGGAGGAAGGATGAACACCATGAGCAACCCCGAGAAGTCTCCGGACGTCGTGGTGTGTGAAGACGCAGCGGCGACCGGTATCGAGATCCTGACGCCGCGCGAGGTCCCCCTGGGCGGGCCCCGGGCGATGACGGTCCGGCGGACGTTGCCGCAGCGGGAGCGCTCGTTGATCGGTGCCTGGTGCTTCGTCGACCACTATGGACCGGACCTGGTGAGCGAGAGCGGTGGGATGGAGGTCGCGCCGCACCCGCACACCGGCCTGCAGACCGTGAGTTGGCTGTTCACCGGCGAGATCGAGCACCGTGACAGTGCGGGCAATGTGGCGATGGTGCGGCCCAACGAGGTCAACCTGATGACCGGCGGGCACGGCATCAGCCACTCCGAGGTGTCGACGCCCGCGACCGGCACCCTGCACGGCGCCCAACTCTGGGTGGCGCTGCCCGGGGACGCGCGCGACACCGCTCCTGGCTTCCAGCACTACGCACCTTCGCCGGTCCGGGGCGACGGTTGGCGTGCCCACGTCTTCCTCGGGTCCCTGCTCGGCGACACCTCGCCGGTCTCGACGTTCACCCCGCTGCTCGGGGCCGAGCTCGTCCTCGACGCCGGTACGACGCTGCAGCTTGCGACCGACAGCACCTTCGAGCACGGGATCCTGGTCGATCTCGGCAGCCTCACCGTGCGCGGTCACCCGGCGGAGAGCGCGGACCTCGCCTTCGTCCCTCCGGGCGCCGACGAGATCACCCTCGTCGCCGGTCCCGAGGGCGCTCGGGTGCTGGTGCTCGGTGGTCCGCCGTTCGGGGAGTCGATCGTGATGTGGTGGAACTTCGTGGGCCGCAGCCACGAGGAGATCGTCGCCTACCGCGAGGCATGGCAGAGCCAGATCACCGGTGCCGACGGCGAGATCGTGCCCGACAGCCGACTCGTAGCGCCAGGCCGCTTTGGCG
>JASLDK010000362.1 GCA_030145945.1 Nocardioides sp. | reverse complement strand
GAAGAGCTTCCGCGATCCGCCGCAGCACGCTGGCGGGCGCGACCAGCACGTCCGTGCCGACCAGGCCGTCCAGCTGTTCGCCGATCGGCAGGGTCAGGTCGTGCCAGGTGAACTCGACCCGTCGGCTGTCCAGCGTCTCGTAGAGGTTGCTGTTGGCGCGCAGGAAGAACGAGATCCGCAGCGGTCGTCGGGCCATCGTCCGCAGGGACGCCGGCGCCATCAGTTGGCCCATCAGCATCCCCGCCCACAGGCGACTCTCCGCCTCCGAGACGAGGAAGACGCCGCGGGTCCCGGTGGTGCCCGACGAGAGCCCGACCGTGACCCCGCCCGGCAGTCGGTCCGCGAAGTCCCGGGACCGCTCCGCCGCCTCGGCCACGGTCATCGCCTGGTCCAGACCGATCCCGAACCTGTTGAACGCGGCGAAGTCCGACAGCACGGTCCGCTTGTCGACGATCGGGATCTCGGCCAGGGGGCGACCCGCAAACGGTGCATAGAACCGGGCCTTCGGCAGTTCACGGCGCAGGAAGCTGGAAAGTGCGCGCTCTCGCCGGGCGTCGTACCCGCTCGATCGGGAGAGCCACCAGCGCTCCCGTGCGAAGGAGGCGGCCACGGCCGCCTGTCCTGTTGTCACCGATCAGAGTCCCGCGGCCCAGGCGGTGTGGCCGTCGGGGCAGTGCGCGGGAAGGATCAGCAGGTCGTCGTACGCCTTGTCCATCTCGTGCAGCCTGCCGAGTGTGAGCAACGTCGTCGGCCAGTCGTGCATGATGCTCTTCGCCAGTCGGGACGGGGGTTTGAGGTCCTTGAAGGACTTCGTCGTCCACGCGGCGTCACCGACCAGGAGCACCTGGCGTCCGCCGGAGGTGAAGAGCAGCCCGAGATGGCCCGGCATGTGGCCGGGGAGGTCGACGGCGATCAGGCTGCGGTCGCCGAGCAGGTCCCACGCGGGCATCCCAGCCACCGAGAGCCGCGGGAACGACTCGACGGCGTCGAGCCGGGAGCGCAGGTCACCGGGCAGCAGGGCAGGCAGGATCGCATGGCGTACGGCGTTGAAACCGCTCAACGACAGCGCATGCGCCGCCCCCGCCGAGCCGGCGATGATCCGCGCCCGCGGATGGTCGAGCAGGCCGCCGACGTGGTCGCCGTGGAAGTGGGAGACCACGATCCGGCGTACGTCGCCAGGCTCGACGTCGAGCGCCTCGAGCTGGCGGGACAGGTGCTCTTCGGGCGGCAGCGTCACCGGCAGCGTGTTGCGATAGAGCAACTCGGGGAAGCGACGGGTCGCGTCGAAGAAGTGCTGGGAATAGCCGGTGTCGAAGAGCGTCCAGCCATGGTCGGGATGCCGCAGCGCACCGACGTACGACGGGAACTCGATCAGGCTCGGCCGACCACCCTGGCGGGCCATCAGCTCCGGCCCCTTGCAGTGGCCGACTCGCAGCCAGTGGAAGTCGACCTCGGGCTGCAGCGGCAGGCTGTCGGTCAGTAGCACAGAACCACTCCGCCCAGGCTGATCCCGGCGCCGGTGCCGAGCAGTAGGGCGTGATCGCCCCGTTGCAGCCGCCCGGACTCGATCGCGGCGTGCAGGGCCGAGGGCAGCGACGCGGCGACCTGGTTGCCGTG
Source organism: Nocardioides sp. (assembly GCA_030145945.1). Taxonomy (GTDB): domain Bacteria; phylum Actinomycetota; class Actinomycetes; order Propionibacteriales; family Nocardioidaceae; genus Nocardioides. The sequence continues at coordinate 5,935 of JASLDK010000362.1, read as the reverse complement.
GTCGGCATAGATGTCGACCAGGCGGTCACCGACACCGAACTGCTGACGGACCCAGTCGAGGCCGTGGTGGCTCGCCTGGTGGGGGACGACGACGGGCAGTTCGTCCATCGTCATGCCGGACTCGGACAGAAGACCGTCCACGAACGGCGGCAGGTGGCGGAACGCGAGCCGGAACACTGCGCCGCCGTCCATCCGGAACCGCCCCCAGTCGGCATAGTCGCCCTCGACGCGGTCGGGCGCGAACCGGGAGCCGCCTCCGCGGATCTCGCAGGTGTGCGCACCCTCGGAGAACGTCTGGAAGCCTGCCGAGAGCACGGCGGATCCGGTGTCGCCCGCGTGACCGACCACGGCTGCGGCGGCGCCGTCCCCGAAGATCCCGGACGCACCCAGGTCGGACCAGTCGAGGCCCACCGACGCAAGATCGCTGGACACGATGAGGATCCGTTCGTGCCGGCCCGCATCGATGAGCGTGGCAGCGAGATCCAGCGCGACCAGGAAGCTCATGCAACTCGCGTTGACGTCCCACGCGGCGATCGGTCGACCGGGCGCGAGCGCCTCGTGCATCAGCGCCGCATTGCACGGCAGCGGCTGGTCGGGGGTGGCGCTCGCGCCGATGATCACGTCGATGTCGTCGAGGTCCACGCCTGCAGCGGCCAGTGCCTTCCGTGCCGCGCGGGCGCCGAGCTCGGCGGCAGAGCCGCGTTCGACGTACCGCACCCGGACGCCGGTCTTCTCCTCGACGGTGCCGGGCGCGAGCCCGAGACGCTCGTCGAGCTCGGCGCTGGTCAGCTCCTCGTCGGGCACGACCGCGCCCGTGCCGAGGATTCGCAACGCCCTGGGGGTCCCGAGTGGTGGCATGGCCCCGAGAATAGTCAGCCGCCCTGCTCGGAGCGGGTCATCGCCCGGCGTGGTCCAGGGCCTGCTGGGTCAAGGCGCGTCCGAGCTCGACCATCTCGTCGGCCCGGTGGAAGTCGATCGTGCGGGCGGCGCTCAACGGGACCGTGACGAGCACGTCGGGCGGCAGCGCGGCCAGCCGGTAGCGCGTGATGATGCTCTGCATCGCGTCGAAGGACAGCGAGACGACGTCAGACGTCTTCACCTCAGGACGGACGTCGACGGCGTCGGCCTGCTCGACCGCCGCCGGTGCGACCGGTGGGGCGGCGGGAGCAGCGGTCGTCACTTCCAGTTCGTCGGCGTCCTCGTCGTCCCCCCAACCGAACCGCCGCCGCAGACCGTCGGCCCACTCGGCCCGGCGTACGGAGAAGCCCCGCGCGGGCGAGGTCGGCTCGTGGGGCACCCGCGGTCCCTGCAGGGAGACGGCGACGGTGAAGTCGGCGGTCGCCGCGGCCGTCGGCTCCAGGGGGAGTGGGTTGAGCAGACCGCCGTCGACGAGGATCCGGCCGTCCACCACGGCGGGCGTGAACAGACCGGGAATCGCGAAGGACGCCCGCATCGCGGGAATCAGGGGACCGCGCTGGAACCACACCTCGCGCCGCGCCGCGAGGTCGGTGGCCACCGCGGTGAACGGGATCGGCAGCGACTCGATGGTGACCTCCCCGACGATCTCGTCGAGCGCGGCCATCAGCTTCTCGGCGGTGGCCGCACCGCCACCCGACCAGGTCGGGTTGGCCAGGCTGACGACGCGACGGCCGGTCAGGGTCGAGGCCCACGAGGCGAACTCGGCGTCCTTGCCCGCCGCGACCAGGCCGCCGACGACCGCGCCCATCGACGTACCGGACACCGCGACGATCTCGTGTCCTCGCTCCCGCAACTCCTGGACTGCACCGAGATGGGCATAGCCACGGGCTCCGCCCGAGCCGAGGACGAGTGCGACGCGTGCCATGGCTCCATTGTTCCCCGGCGGGGACGGCCATAGCCCGTGAGCGGCGCTGTCGTTGTCCTCACATGGGCGCTCGAACCCTCACCAGATCCGTGCTCGCACTTGCCGTCGCCGTGGCGACGCTTGCGGCCTGGCCGCAGCAGGCGAGCGCTGACGACACGCCTCCCGCTCCGGCGAAGACCGTGGTCGACCAGCGGTTCACCACCTCGGACGGCGTCGAGCTCCAGACGACGCTCACGAGCACCGGACCCGTGACCGCGAAGCCGACGGTCGTCGAGTTCTCGCCGTACGGCGACAACAGCCAGACGCTCCCGGTGCCCGGCGACTACAACTTCCTGCTCGTGCAGATCCGTGGCACCGGCGACAGCGACGGATCCTTCGACGCGCTCGGTCCGAAGAGTCAGCGCGACGTCGTCGAGGTGCTGCAGTGGGCGTGCTCGCAGCCGTTCAGCGACGGCAACCTGGCCCTCAACGGCTTCTCCGCCAGCGCGATCGTCCTCTACAACTCCTGGCACCAGGAGTTGCCCTGCGTGAAGGCTGCGATCCTGCGTTCCGGCACCCACGAGCTCTATCGCGACCTGCTGGTCCCAGGAGGCATCCTCAACCTGGTGCCCGGCGCGGGCGTCATCGGCATGATCGGCGCCCCGGCCCTGTTGCAAGGCATCGACCGGTTGCAGCGCAACCCGTCCTCGTCGCTCGGCGTGATCGGCGGACTCTTCTCCAGCGGGATGGGGGTCCTGGCGCATCCGACGCTCGACTCGTGGTGGGCGCAGCGAGGCTGGCGCGGCGACGCCAATGACATCCCGGTGCTCATGCTCAACGGCTTCTACGACGTCGAGTCGCGCGGCGTCTTCCAGGCCTTCCAGGCCCTGCGTGGCGACGGCGCGCACCTGGTCATGGAGGGTGGTCACGACGGTACGCCGGCCGGCACCGACGGTGGTCACGGCGAGGCCGTTGCCTGGCTCGACCACTACACGCGCGGCGTCGACAACGGCATCGAGAACCAACCTGCCGTGCGTTTGCTGTTGGCGAAGGGCGACCGCAAGGCCTACCTCGCCGGGCAGTACGCCGAGCGCGACGCCACCGACTGGCCGGTTCCCGGCACGACGTGGACCGACCTTGCCCTCGGCTCCGGTCGCAAGCTCACCACGACGCCGAGCAGTAGCGTCGGCATCGCGTCGTACCTGACGTTGCCGAGCCTGCCGACCATGTCGGATGTCCCGACCTGGTCGCTGCTGGAAGCGGGCGGCGCGGACAAGCTGACTGGCGCGCTCCCGCTGCTCGACCGGACCGACCTGGTCGCTCTCGAGGGCGTCACCGGCCTGACCTACACGACGGGTGCACTCACGACGGACGTCGCGACCGCGGGTCCCCTCGCCCTGGACCTCTCCCTCTCCACCTCCACACCGGGATCGGGCATCTGGGCGGTCCTCTCCGACGTCGCCCCCGACGGCTCGTCGCACCCGTTGACGGTCGGGCGGCTCTCGACGAACTTCCCGAACCTCGTGCCCGGGAAGTCGCTCACCAACAGTGGCGAGGTCGTTCAGCCGTACGGCGACTACACCACTCCTGCTGCCGCGACCCCGGGGAAGTTCCGCCGCTACCAGGTCGAGCTCTGGCCGGTCGGCAACGTCTTCCAGGCTGGCCACCGGTTGCGGGTCCAGTTGGTCGGTACGTCGGCCTTCTCGCCGCTCGTGCTGCCGGGCCTGCACGCGATCAAGGTCGGAGGGGCCGACGGAGCGCGGCTGCGGATGCCTGTTCTGCCGGGGAGCGACCTGGTCGCTGCGCTGAACTGAGCCCGAACTTCAGGGTGCCTCCCTGATGTCTTCGCGTCGTTGACGCGAGACGTTGGGTGCTCTGAGTCAGGGAGGCCTCATGAGCAAGCGCATCAGCCCATCGTTCCTCGTCGCGCTCGCGGCGCTGATCATCGCCGGGTCCGGCACGTCGTACGCCGCCGGCAAGATCACCGGCCGCCAGATCGCCAACAACGCGATCGTCAGCAAGCACGTCAAGGACGGGTCGCTCGGGACCAATGACTTGTCGTCGGCAGCCCGCAACGCGCTCCAGGGAGCGGCCGGCGCAACCGGCCCTGCCGGTCAGAGCGGCCCGGCAGGGGCCAAGGGCGAGACGGGCGCAACCGGAGACGTCGGCCCCAAGGGGGACACCGGTCCGCAGGGAGTCCGGGGCCTCAGCGGCCCGGCAGGCCCCAAGGGCGACACGGGCGCGAAGGGTGACACCGGGCCCCAGGGACAGCAGGGGCTTCAAGGCGCCCCAGGCAGCAGCGGCGTCCTCGGCGTCGTGACGTTCGACGCCCCCGATACTGTCGCGGGACTGGCGACCACGACGTTCTGGTCCCAGGGATGCCCCACCGGCAAGGCATTGATCAGCTGGGCTCTCGGGTCGACCGTGGACACCACGGACCTCACCGTCAAGAACGTCAAATATGCGAACAACTCCGTGCCTCCCAACCTGCCGTGGAAGGTCGGGGTGACGATCTACAACGCGTCGGCGAACTCGCGAAGTGTCACCATCACGACGATCTGCGCATCGGCGACATGATGCGGCGCCCGAACCTGAGTCCCACCTTCCTGGTCGCCACAACGGCACTGGTGGTGGCCACCACCGGAACCTCCTACGCGGCCGGCAAGTACAAGGGAAGCCAGATCGCCGCCAACGCCGTCGTGAGCAGGCATGTCAAGGACGGAAGTCTGCTGGGCGTGGATTTCTCGCCCACCCTCCATGCTGCATTGTCGGGAGCTCCTGGGCCTGCCGGGATCTCGAGCCTGATTCCCGGTGTCACCGGTCCGGGCGGTGACAAGGGCGCGCCCGGACCTCGAGGACCGGCGGGCAACCAGGGCGTCTGGGGTCCACCCGGCTTCGTCGGTTCCCCAGGACCCACCGGCGACAAGGGCCCCACAGGAGACGCTGGTTCCTACGGCCCCCAGGGACCTCCCGGCGTGAACGCCACCAGCGCCTACAGCCAGGTCACGGGAGCCGTCTACACCTGGAACGGCCTGCAGACAGGCTTTCTCGCGGCCCCCAAGTGCCCCACGGGCACGGTGATCACCGACGCCGAGATCTCCTCGGGCATCGACAGCACCGACTTCGTCGTCAACGGCTGGTCGTATGTGGTCGTCGGGGGCGGTCCACTGCCGGTCGGCATGACGACGACCGTCTACAACAAGAACGTCAGCAGCAGGCCGATCCAGATCACCAGCACCTGCCTGAAGTATCGCTGATCCTCAGGACCGTCTCGTGAAGCGGATGTCGCCGTTGGGGAGGCGGTCGGTTCGGTAGGTGGTGTCGTGGGCGCGGTGGTGATGGTGGGAGCACAGACTCACTCCATCCTCGAGGTCGGTCCTCCCACCCTGGGACCAGGGCTTGAGGTGGTGGGCTTCGGTCCAGGCCGCCGGGATCGTGCAGCCCTCGGCCCGACACCGTCGGTCGCGCAGGCGCAGGGCTTTGCGTTGGGCCTTGGAGTAGAGGCGTTGGCTGCGGCCCAGGTCGAGGATCTCGCCCTTGCCGCCCAGGACGACGGGAATGAGGTTGGCCTGACACGCCAGCCGCCTTGCCTCGGTCGCCGAGATCCGGGCGAACCCGTCGCCGGTGATCACCTCTGCAGCCGACAACTCCCGAAGCAGTTGCTCGTAGGAGAGCGTGATCAGGATGGTGGTCGCATCCCCGCCGTGCTCGGGCAGGCTCTTCGCGCCGAGGTTCTCCAACAGTGCAGTCAGGGCGCGGGCGTAGGCACGGTGCTGCGGGATCCGCTCACCCGTGCTGGCCTGCTCACCGTCCTGTTCTGTGGTCTGTTCTGTGGCTTGTTTGCGGGGTGAGGTGTGGGCCTGGAGGTAGGCCTTCAACCGTTCACAGACACTGGTCGCGAGGCGTCCCCAGATCCGGGTGGTTCCGTCGCCGAGGTCCTTGAACCGCAGGGTCTCCTTCTCCCGGGCCCGTCGTTCTTCGGCTTCGAGCTTCCTGCCCTCTTCTGCCTCGGCAATCTCGGGAGCGACGACGTCGAGGATCCGATGGCCCAATCTGCGTAGTTCGCCGGGATGGTGGGCTTTGGCGTAGCCGACCAAGGATGCCTCCGCATCC
>JASLDK010000338.1 GCA_030145945.1 Nocardioides sp. | reverse complement strand
TCGTCAACGAGGGTCCGGCGGTCGAGGTCATCCGGGCCGAGGCCGCGCGCCTCGACGTACCGGTGACCCTGCTGCCCTTCCAGCCCTATGAACGCCTCTCCGAGGTGCTCGGATCGGGCGACATCCTGGTGGTGCTGCTCGACAAGCAGGCCGGTGCGTTCTCCGTTCCGTCCAAGACCCTCTCCTACCTGTGTGCTGGGCGCCCGGTGCTCGGCATGATGCCGTCGGAGAACCTCGCCTCCGCGCTGATCACCCAGGCAGGGGGCTGCGTGGTGGCCCCGGAGAGCGCCGCCCTCGCCGACGCCGCCGCGTGGGTTGCGCAGGTTCTCGACGACGCCGAGCTCGCCGACGAGCTCGGGGAGGCCTCACGCGATCTCGCCGAGCAGGAGTTCGCGCTCGCTGGCTGCGCCGACAGGTTCGAGGCGATCCTCTCGCGGAGCAGCCGGTGACGCCCACCGTCCTGATCGGACCGAAGACACGTCTGGGCCAGGCCGTCCAGCAGGAGGCCCGGGACTCCGTGCTGGTCCTGGCACGGGACGCCAGCGACGTCGCTGGCGTGGTGGCGACCGGCTTCTCCCCGCAGAGCATCGTCGACGCCTCGACCCGCGAGGTTGCCGCTCGCGTCGCCGCGCTCCCCGCAGGGCCCGTCCGGCTCATCGTCGCCGCCCTCGGCCCGGTCCACCCCGTCGAGCCCGACTTCGAGGCCGACCTCGCCGGCGTCCAGCGTGACCTCGGGTACGTCGACCAGGTGCTCGCCAGCGGTCGTCAGGTCGAGGTGGTGTTGATCTCCACGGTCATCGCGCTGGCGCCCGGCGCGGACCGGCGTTACTACGGCGGCTGGAAGGCGCTGGTCGAGGAACTCCTCGCCCACCGGGTGGCTCAGGCCGGTTCTTCACTCACTGTCCTCTACCCCGGGCGCATTCGTGAAGGCAGGGCCGCGCGACCGTGGCATCTGCTGCATGTGTCGTACCCAGGGCTCGCGCGCGTCGCCCTCGGCGACCACTCCGACAGCACCCGCCGCACTGTTGGTGTGGACTCAAGAATTTGGCTGGCTGTGAGGAGTATCTCTTTCGCGGTCCGCTCGTTGGGTTTCTCGACGGGACGACGCCGCAGCGTGCTGGGGGGCACGCGGGACAGCGGATCGACCGGCAAGACACGGGAGTGACGAATGCGCATCAAGCGGATGTTCGACGTCGTAGTTGTGACGCTCGCGGCGGTGGCCTGGGTGCCCGCCGTGCTGTGCGGCGCGCTGCTCATTTTGCTGACGTCCGGACGACCGGTGTTCTATCGCTCGAATCGTCTGGTGAACTCGGACGGACCTACCAAGGTCGTCAAGTTCCGCACCATGGTGAAGAACGCGGACAAGCTGGTGAACCGTGACACGGTCCCGGTGACCAACACCCGGTTCCTCAACATCGCCCCCGACTCCCCCCTCTACACCGGTGCCGGGCGCTTCCTCGAGCGGTGCGGACTCACCGAGATCCCCCAGCTCTTCCACGTGCTCACCGGCAAGATGACCATCGTGGGCAACCGCCCGCTGCCCACCAACGTGATGGACGCGCTGCAGGAGGAATACCCGTACGCCGGCGACCGCTTCCTCACTCGCGCAGGCCTCACCGGTCCGGCGCAACTTGTCGGTCGCGACGCGCTCAGCGACTCCGAGCGGCTCCGCATCGAGGGCGCCTACTGCCATGCCGTTCTCGACGGCTACCGCTTCCGCCTCGACTTCTCGATCCTGCTGTCGACCGTGCTGATCGTCGCGCACGTGAAGCAGTCGATGAACTACACCGAGGTCATGGACCTGATCGCCCGCAACAGCGGAGCCGGTCAGGTCAGGTCGTTCGAGGAGACCCACGCTGCGCTGACCGAGAGCACCGAGGTCGCCTGAGCCACCGCCGGACGCTCTGACCGGCGCGCTCGCCGCGTCCTCAGTCTGCGAGCAGCAGATCGAGAGCCGCGCTCACGCGAGCGGGATCGAGCTCGATGTCCTGCATCAGTCGCCGCATCGCGCGACCGGGCGCGGGCACCGAGCCGTCACCGATCAAGTAGCGGTAACGTGAGTCGGCGATATTGCCGACGATCGACCAGTAGCCACCGTTGATGTAGCCCGGGGCGAACAGCTCCAGCACCCGCACGCCTTCGGGAGCGAAGGTGAGATTGGACAGTGCAGCGCCATGCGGCGCCACGACCACCTCGGCGGCGGCGAAGTGGTCGATCTGCTCCTGGACCGTCAGTGAGCCTGGGTCAATGACCTCGAAACCACGTCTGCGCAGCAGCGCGACGATGGCCTCCTCCTGGACCACCCGTCGGGTGTTCGGGACGGATCCACGAGTGACGTAGAGGCACCGCCCACCCGTCGTACGACGCGCTGGCAGAGCCTCGCGCAACCAGGTGGTGGTCTCTGGGGAGACGATCGTGCTGACGTTGGGCAGTGAGGGCACCAGCAGCCGACGGGCCTGCAACGAGAAGCCCGCGCCGGGCGCGATCAGCCGCTCGGTGTCCAGCCCGAGCAACCCCAGCAGCTCGCGCTGGTATCGGGTGTGAGTGTCGACCACCCAGCAGTCGGGACGACCGCCCGGGAATGCCGCGTCGAGCATCGCCAGCCGCGGCAGTGAGTCCATCAGGAAGTGGTAGTAGTTGTGCCCGGTCGCGCGGGCGGAGAGCACGGCGACCGTCCCGTCGACCCGCTCCGGTGCCTGCGGACGCGGATTCCAGAACACCGGATGCTCGCGCCAGCCCGCGATGTCGAAGTAGTGGCTGGTCTCCAGGTCCAGCACCCCGCCGGCCGTCACGACCGCAGCATGGCGGCCCAGGAGCCGCCCTTCGGCGAGTTCGAGAACGAATCGCTCGGGCACCTCCTGGTGCAGGCGCGACGCGAAGTACCAGTGTTCCGCGGGGTCGCCGTCGGGCTGGCGACGCTCGACCGTGAACGCCGGCCCGACGCCGTGCAGCCGCACGGAGCTCGGCTCGAACCTTGCGGTGTCCCGCGCACGCTCGCTGCCCGCACGTGGCAACCCGTGTCGCGGGCCGACGGTACGACGGCCCGCGGCTCCGAGCACGCGGGCACCGAGCCGGTGCCCGCGTTTGACCACCGGGAAGAGTGGCTGGAGCTGGGGAGGAAGTCGACTCATGCAGTGCGAGAGAGCCAGATGACACCGAGGCCGGGGCGAGAACCGGGCTCGTGTTGACCAGGTTCGAGGCCGACGGCGGCAAAGAACTCGAGGAGCTCGTCGAGCGTGTGCCCGTCGACCGGGTGATATTCCATGACGACCTTGCGGACGTCGGACCACGAGGCGGGGGAACTCTGCAGCACGATGTCGTACTCCGCGCCCTCGACGTCCATCTTCACGATCTGAACGGAGCCACCGTCGGCCGCGATGGCCGCAACGGCTCGATCGAAGGTCTGGGCCGGAACGGTCACCTCCTTGGCGCCCTGCTCGGTCATCCATCCCGGGGCAGTGAGTCCGTTGTGTCCACTGGCCGTGCCGCTGTCGATGAAGGTGAACTCGCCCGGCTTCCCTGCCATCGCCTCACCGTGCACGGTGATGGTGTCGTCGAGGTTGTTGTCCTTCACGTTGCGGCTGATGTAGGACGCAGAGACTGGTGACGCCTCGTAGACGTGGATCCGGCTCTGGGGCAAGGTCTTGGCGAGTGCGAGCGAAAAGCTTCCGATCTGGCCGCCGACATCGAGGACAGCGGCGTCCGGGGAGACGCCGGCCGCCAGCTCGTCAAGGTGATAGGCGTCGTCGGCGAAGATCTCGTAGAGGGGGAAGCGCGCACCATTCACGTTCGGGCAGGTCACGACGTACCCGTTGCGGAGCTTGAACGTCATCTCGTCGCGGCGCAGGGGGGTTCGATGGGTTCCCAGATCCCAGAAGACTTCGGGGAAGTTGCGGAACAGCTGAGGCGTCTGGCGTACCCGCTTGGCGAGGTGGGCGCCACTGCGCACGAGCGTCATCGATCTGCCTTTCGAGGGGTGGCACGCCCGGGGGTGAGTGCCGTGGGGGGAATTCCTGCCGGAGTCTGCTGCAGGAACCAGGGGATTCGTTGGCGGTACTCCATCACGGCGACCACACCCAGCGCGAGAGGCAACCAGATGCTGCGGTCATAGAAGCCCGGCACGGTTGCGCCGAACCCGATGAAGGCCCACGCGACGTACAACAGCCGACGATGCGGAACGTCACTGAAAAGAGGGCGAGCAAATGTGAAGAGGACCAGAAGCAGACCGACGAGACCGAAGATCCCGATGCCTGCGGCGATCTCCAGATACATGTTGTGGATGTCGAAGAGGTCGATCAACCCGGTGCCCAGGAATGGTTGGTCGAAGAATCTCTCGATGCCTGTCTTGCGCCCCAGAGCACGGGCTTGATCGGACAGGTTCGAAGAGTTTCCCCCCAAGAGACGTCCGAGGGAGGAGCTCTCCCCACTGATGTCGATGAGGATCGGGATCGCAATCACGAAAAGCGCACCGCCGATGGCGTAGGCGAAGCCGATGATCGCCGAGCGCTCCACGACGGGGATCATCAGCACCAGGACGGCCGCCACCAGCATCGCTGCCCGGCTGCCGCTGAGATAGATCGACGCCCCACAGCCCGCCCCCGCGACGACGAGGACGATGCGAACCAACCATTGGCGGTACCGGTAGAACTGGTAGAGCAGTATGCACAGCGCGATCAGGGCGCCCTGTGCGAAGTAGTTGAAGTGAGTGGCCAGACCGCTGTAGCGCCCCTGCGACACCGGACCATGCACCAGCGCGAACGCCAGGCTGACCATCTGGCCGAACACGTAACTCCAGCACAACAGGTCGACGACGAGGTCCGTCGGCCGCCAGATCGCAAAGATCGCGGGCAGTCCGATCATCACGGCCACCCACAGGATCAGCGTCATCATGCTCTTGACAGGTGAGGCGCAGATGGCCGAGGCGATGCAGCCCATCACGAAGACGATGGTCCCGCCGGCCAAGAAGGTTCCGGGCAGCTCAGCGCGCTTGTGGACGAGAGAGGGCACGAGCAGCATCACACCCAACGCCATCAGGCCGTCCGTCGCCGTGACGAGGGAGCCGGCCGATGGCGCGAGGCCCTTGTACATCGGCGCCGTCGCGAAGGCGAGCATCACGGTGAAGATCGCCGTCCGCTCCCGTCCGAAGAACGCCAGCAACAGCGCGTAGGCGGCGATGCCGCAGGCGACGATGATGGCGATCAAACCCTGGCTTGCCAGGGTCACCAACGCGACAGCAAGCAGAACCATGCCCAAGGTCGCGAGCGCATTCTCCACACGCCAACGACGCACGCCCGGCGCGCTCCTCAGGTTGTCCAGCACGCCCGGAGTATAGGTGGAACCGCGCGGGACATCGCTCAGCCTCCCGCGAAAGGCGGTAGGAATTCGACGGTTTCGCCCGGGTGTACGACGACCTCCCCCGGATCGATCGAGGACGCGGGACTCTCACCCACCAGCACCGAGCAGATCTTGATGACATCGCCGAGTCGGCGGTCGGGGCGCTCTGCGACAACCCGGTCGCAGAGTTCGGCCAGCGTCATCGACCGCTCGACAACGACCTCCTCCTCCGCCGTGCCCGCCGCTGCCCGTGCAGCAGCCCAGTAGCGAACCCGGATGACCTGCGTCTCACTCACCTGCTCGATCCTTCCCGATCAGTCAAGCCCTTGGGTACGCTTTCGATCCAACGAACTCGCCGAGGCCCAACGCAGCGTCCCGGTCCCAGAACGGCAGCGCGCTGAGGACAACGCCGACGAGGAGGCCAGCCGCGATGAGCTCCCTGCTCCTGTTGACCGGCGCCTTGCAGCCGTCCGCCGAAGTGATCCCGGGACTTGCCCTGCTCCCCCACCAGGTTCGGATCCTTCCCCCTGAGGGCAGTGCCCTGCTCGACGTCCCGGACGCCGACCTGCTGTTGGTCGACGGTCGCCAGGACCTGGCGGGTGCTCGTGACCTCTGTCGCCTGATCCGCACGGTCGGGGTCGACGTGCCGGTCCTCCTCATCGTCACCGAAGGCGGTCTGGCCGTCGTCCAGCACGACTGGAACATGGACGATGTCGTCCTCCACACGTGTGGCCCTGCGGAGCTGGACGCCCGGATCCGTCTGTCGATCGGTCGCCTGCAGGCGTCTCGCGGCGCAACCGACACTGAGTCCCACCTGATCCGATCCGGAGAGGTCCTCGTCGACGAAGCCACCTATTCCGCGAAGATCGGCGGGCGCAGCCTCGACCTCACCTTCAAGGAGTTCGAACTGCTGAAATATCTCGCACAACATCCGGGACGTGTCTTCAGCCGCCAACAACTGCTGCAGGAGGTCTGGGGCTACGACTACTTCGGAGGAACCCGCACCGTTGACGTCCACGTCCGACGCCTTCGCGCCAAACTCGGACCTGAGAACGAGACATTGATCGGAACCGTCCGCAACGTCGGCTACCGATTCGTGGTGCCCACCACCAACGAGCCCACCGGCCCGAGCGCCGCACACACCGACAGCGACGGTCGCACCGCGGATCGGTGAGACACGCACCCGCGCATGCCCTAGTGTGCAGGCCGTGAACGAGACCGGATGGCTCCCGACCCGGATCTTCATCCGGGGCGCTTCGACAGCCGGGTGGACCGGGCCGATGAGCGGCCCCCGCACGCATCTCGGTTTCCCGAGAGTGATCGAGCGTGAACTGCTCTCGACCGGACAGCCCGTCGAAACCCGCCTGGTCACCGTCGGAGGCATGCCCACCTCCAGCGTCGTGCGTGAATGGGAGCGCGATGTCGTCGGGTTCTCGCCGGACGTGGTCGTCTACATGGTCGGCCACTACGAGACCATCCACCTGATCTGGCCGAACTGGCTCGAGCGGCACGCGAACAGCTTCACCTGGCTGCCACGTCGTGTCTCGACGGCCTACCGAAAAATGTTGCTGCGGCCGGTGTGGCGCGCACTCGTCAAAGCCCAGACGTTCGTGGACGCCCGGGTGCCGACACGGCTCGCCGAACGACGCGTGCGCAACGCCGTCGCCGACATCATGCGAGCGACGGGCCGGATTCGCGAGATCCAGAGTCCGCTGGTGATCCTGATGGAGACTCCCCAGCCCGGAACCCACGGCATCAGGCTCTTCCCCGGCATGCCGGGAAGGGTCACCCTGCTGAACCGATTGCTGGCCGAAGCAGTCGCGGCCCGCGGGGACGCCGACGTCCGGGTGTTCCCGACCAATGCTGTCGTCGACGCCGAATTCCCCGACCACGACGAAGCCATCCCCGACGGCATCCACTTCTCGCCCGAGGCGCACGACCTCGTCGGACGCACGCTGGCGACCGAGATCCAGGACTGGACGCGCACGCAGCCCCACCTTCGACAGCCAGGCTGATCAGCGGTTCTCGGTGCTCGCGCCGCCCTCGTCGAACTGTCGAGCGGGATGCATCAACTGCGTGATCTCTGCCTGCAGGCGCGGGCCGAGCTCGCCCCAACCGTCCTTGTACCCGTAGACGGAGGCCAGGGAGCGGGCGTCATAGTCACCGTTGAAGATGTCGATGTCGGCGCAGGTGATCAGCGCTGGGTGAACCACCCCGACTGCAGCCGAGACCCGAGTCAGCTCCTTGCGCAGGGTCCGCAGGTAGACCGCGCACCGCTCCGCCTTCGACACCGGGTCGAGGCCGTGCACCAGCCACGGGTTCTGGGTGGCGATGCCTGTCGGGCAGTGGTCGGTGTGGCACTTCTGAGCCTGGATGCAGCCGATCGAGAGCATCGCCTCTCGCGCGACGTTGACCATGTCCGCGCCGAGCGCGAACGCAACCGTTGCGTTGTCGGGCAGGCCGAGCTTCGCTGAGCCGATGAAGGCGACGTCGTCGGTCAGCCCCAGTTCGGCGAACGTGCCGTAGACCCGGGAGAAGCCCATCCGGTAGGGCAAGGCCACCGAGTCGGCGAAGATCAGCGGGGCAGCGCCCGTCCCGCCCTCACCTCCGTCGACGGTGATGAAGTCGACGCCCCGATCACGCGGAACCATCAGCCGAGCCAACTCGTCCCAGAAGTCCATGGCGCCGACGGCGGACTTGATCCCGACAGGCAAGCCGGTCTCCGCGGCCAGCATCTCCACGAAGTCCAGCATCGAGTCGACGTCACGGAAGGCCGTGTGGCGCGACGGAGACGCGCAGTCCTTGCCCTCGGGGATCCCCCGGATCTCAGCGATCTCAGCGGTCACCTTGGCCGCCGGAAGCAGACCGCCCAGCCCGGGTTTGGCGCCCTGGCTCAACTTGATCTCCAGCGCCTTCACCGGCGCCGAGTCGATCATCTCCAGCAGACGAGGAAGCGAGAACCGCCCCTGTTCGTCGCGGCACCCGAAGTACGCCGTACCGATCTGGACGGTCAGGTCCGCACCGTTGCGGTGGTAGGGCGAGATCGCGCCCTCGCCCGTGTTGTGCAGGCACCCCGCGGCCGCGGCGCCCTTGTTGATCGCCGTGATCGCGTGCGACGACAGGGAGCCGAAGCTCATCGCCGACACGTTGACGACCGAGTTGGGACGGAACGCCTTCGCGCGGCCGCGCGGACCACCCAGCACCTTGGCCGCCGGCAGCGTCCAGTTCTTGTCCTGGTCGCTCGGCAGCTGGTCGGCGAAGGTGCGCTGCTTGATGTAGGCGTGGCCCTGCACATGCTCGACGTCGACGTCGGTGCCGAACCCGAAATAGCTGTTCTGCTCCTTGCTGGAGGCATAGATCCAGGTCCGCTGGTCGCGGCTGAACGGCCGCTCCTCGTCGTTGCTGGTGACGATGTACTGCCTCAGCTCCGGGCCGATCCTCTCCAGCAGGTAGCGGGCATGCCCCACCACCGGGAAGTTGCGCTGCAACGCATGCCTCTTCTGGACCAGGTCACGAGCGGCGAGGGCTCCGAGCGCCATGGCTGCCCCGCCGACGGCGTGGGTGAGCTTCATGAGGCAGTCCTACCGTGTCGCCGTGTCGCATGTAAACGCCTCCTCGCCCTGCCCGAGTAGCGTCGCCGACGTGACGTCCCTCCTCGCCGGCTCCGAAGCCCTCGACGCCATCGCCCGGGTCCGCGCCGCCAGCAGCCGGGCCGACGGGACCGATCCCGTCGACGAATCCGTCACCCTGCGTCTGAAGAACCACGGACTCGACGGCATCAGTGCCTGGGTCGCCACCGACGGATTCGCTCTGCGGCGCGGCACCGAGCTCGACCTCGCCGTCTCCCCCGCCGCACGCGGCCACGGCCGGGGCGCCTCCCTCGGCGCGATGGCACTCGCCGACCCCGGACCCCTCACTGCCTGGTCCCACGGCGACCACCCCGCCGCTGCCGCCCTCGCCGCCCGATGGGGGTTCGAGCGGACACGAGAGCTGTGGGTGATGCGCCGGCCCACCGGCGTACCGCTGGAGACGGTGGAACCCCCCGCCGGCATCACCATCCGTGGGTACGACGACAGCGACGCCGCCGCCGTCCTCGCCGTGAACGCGGCAGCCTTCGCCGGCCATCCCGAGCAGGGTGCGCTCGATGCGGATGGCCTGGCGGAGCGGATGGCCGAAAGCTGGTTCGACCCCGCCGGGCTGTTGCTGGCGTACGACGAGCACGGCAGCCTGCTCGGTTTCCACTGGACCAAGCAGCACGATGCCGCCACCGGCGAGGTGTACGTCGTGGGCATCTCTCCCACCGCGCAAGGGCGCGGACTCGGGCGGGTCCTGACCGTCGCCGGCCTCCGGCATCTCGCTGCGCGCGCCGTGGCCGAGGTGCTGCTCTACGTCGAGGCCGACAACACACCGGCACGCCGGCTCTACGAACGGCTGGGGTTCACTCATGCCGCCGCAGACACCCATGTTCAGTACCAGCGCACGGAACTTCGCCCGTAACCCCGAGAGGCATGGGTAGATTTACCTGACATGAGCTCTGTCACCGACGGCGAGCCGGGCCGCGAGGGCTCGGATGTCGATGACGCGCGCCTCGGACGTGGTCGCGGGCGGCGTGGTCGGCTGTGGCGCCGCAACGACGAGGACGTGCCCGACGTGGGTGAGCTCGACGCCGACGACATCCAGGAGCTGCTCAGACGCAGCCACACCTCGGTCGCACCGGAGACGGAGGCGACCCGGGAGATCGGCCTGGACGACGGTCCCACCACGGGAGTCGCGGACGACATCGCTGCTCGCGTGGGCACCGGAGCGACGCCCGGCCCCACCGAGGTCGCCCCGACGACCTCGGCCGACTGGGCCAACGTGATCAACAGGTCACTCGGTCGACCGCTGACTGACATCGGCGCCCACGAGTTCGAGGCCGGATCGACCGCGGCGGCCGACGATCCGACCCTCCGCGGCACCCTCACCGATCGCCTCGAACGCATGAGGTCGGACCAGACCGGACCCGCGACCGATGATGCCGAGGCGGAAGTCGCCACAGAGCGCTTCGCGCAACCGTCGCAGCACGACTCCGCCGTCGATGCCACAGGACCCACTCGTGTCGCACCTGACACGACGGAGGACGCGCAGTCCAGCGACTGGTCAGCAGTCATCTCCCGCGCCACCCAACGTCCCTTCGGTGATGCGCGTGGAGTGGCACGACCCGAAGCGGGGGCCGACGAGCCGATCGAGACCGTTGAGTTCATCGACCTGCGCACCGACGCGTCGGAGACGGGCGCGTTCATCGACCTGCGAAGCGATCAGCAGGGGCCAGCGACGCCTGCGGAGGCGGCACCCGACGCGACAGTTGAGGTGCACCCCGAACCCGGCCCGCCGGACGACCTCTCGACATCCACGGGCGCTGAGACCGCTGCCGAGACGGCGTACGACGCCGAGGAGGGTGCCGCGCCCGAAGGCGCGGTCGAGACCACGGTCGCAGACGCGGTCGAGACCACGGTGCCGAGAAACGTGCTCTCCCGGGTCAGTGACGACGAGGCCGACCAGCGAGTGATCGCAGCCGCCGTCGATGCGGGCTTCTCCGAGCCCACGCCGGTCGAGGCGCCGAAGGGTCTTGCACGACTGCGCCGCCGGCAGGCCGCCGCAGCCTCGGCGCGACCGTCGGCGCGCCCGACCCAGGACCACGTCGAGCCTCCGTTGCTGGACGAGCCGATCCCCAGCATCGACGGCGCATCCGACGTACCCCGTCGTCCGGAGGAGGTGCTGGCCCACGCCCGCGCCGAGATCGAGGCCGAACTGGTGGCGCCGACGGCCGCTGACGAGCCCGACGCCGCACCGACCGAGCCGGACAACGCGGAGGTCGTGGCTGCGCTCGCCGCCCGCTTGCGCCGCGACGCCGAACTGGCCGCAGCCGAACAGGCCGCCGAACGGCTCGCCGCGGCAGAGGCAGCACGGCTCAGACTCGCGGCACGGGCGGAGGCTGACCGTCTCGCCAACGACGCGTCGACCCGACGCGAGGAGGCCGAGCGGCACGCCATCGAGCAGGCCGAACTGGCCGCGGAGGCGCATGCTGCTCGCGAGGCGGCCGAGGCTCGTGCTCGTGTGCTCGCCGAAGCCGCCGAACAGGCAGCCACCGAACACGCTCGCCTGGCCGAAGATGCCCACGCAGCCCGCACTGCGGCCGAGCACGCTGCTCTTGAGCAGGCCGAGCTTGCTCGCCTCGCCCTGGAGACTGCGGAAGCGGCCGAGCGCCGCGCGGAGCAGGCCGCCACCCGCGCCGAGGAGCAGGCCGCCGCGCGAGTCGCCGCCGTGGAAGGACTCCAGTCCGACCTCATCCGGGCCGAGGAACGCGCCTTGGCGCATGCCCGCGCCCGCGCCGACGCGGAGAAGGTCGCCGCCGAGCAGGCGCGTGCCCGCGCCGAGGCCGAGACCCGGGCCGCCGAACTCGCCCACGAGCGCGAGCGTGCCCTCGCCGATGCCGCTGAGCTCGCCGCCCAGGTCGCTCGCATGCAGGCTCACATCGAGAGCCCGTTCGTGGCCGAGCCCGCACCGGATCCGCTCGACGTCGTCCCGATCTCTGCCGTGCCCTCGTCGGCCTCGGGCCTGTCCACCGCCGCGGAAATCGCGGCTGCGGCAGATATCGCGGCCGCGGCAGATGCAGACGCCGAGGCAGAGATCGACAGAACCGACCAGTCGGCCCCTGCAACAGCGGCTGCCCGAGTGGCTCCCACGGATTCCTTGACGTCGGAACAGCCGCCCGTCGACTCGACGGACGCGAGGACATCTGGCCACGAATCGGTCGCCGACGACGCACCGCCCGCCGGCGAACTCGACGAATCCGTCGGTGCGGCTGATGCGGACGCACCGGCCGAGTCGAGTGCCGTCGCTGCCGCGAGCGACCTCCCGGACGGCGCGGACCTGGCCGCCCAGATGGCGGCCATCCGAGCTCGGCTCGCCGGCGCCGGCTCCGCCACGGTCGAGCCGACCTCCGACGTCGAGATCGAGACAGGGGCACCCGCCGTCGCGGGTGTACTCGGACGTCACGCCGAACGCACCCCGTCGCTGCTCGAACAGTGGCACGCGTCGTCCACCGAACCGGTCGAGGTCCCGCTCGGCGAGGTCGGCGCCCCTGAGGACGCGGGCATCGTCGATCCGGTGGATGCGGACCTGCTTCTCGAACCGGTCGTCGCTGAGACCTCCGCGGAGCTCTCAGCGGAGATACCCGACCAGGCCGTCGTCGAACCCGGACCCGAGGCCGCACCCGCCGTCGAGGCCGAAGCCGCACCCCGCGTCGAACCCGAACCCGCACCCCTCTCCGAGTCCGAGGCCGAGGCCGCACCCGCCGTCGAGCCCGCCGTCGAGCCCGCCGTCGAGCCCGCCGTCGAGCCCGTCGCAGAGCCCGAGGCCGCACCCGTCGTCGAGCCGACCGCCGACGCCATCGCCGAGCCGGCCGCCACGGAACCGACCCGGGCCTCTGCCGCTGTGCCCACGTCGAACGTCAAGCACGTCCCGTTCCACACCAAGCGCGGCACCGACAGCCTGGCGCCGTTGGCGATCCTGGTCGCACTCGGCCTGGCGGCAGTCGTCGCCATGCGGGCCTTCAAGGGCACTCTCGACCAGGACATCACCTTCAGTGCGACGCTGAGCGTGATCGCCGCCGTCCTGCTCCTCTACGCCCTCAAGACGAGCAACTCCTCACGCAGCGTCAACATCGACGAGGTCGGCGTTCTCAAGGTCACGGTCGGCGACACCAACAGCTCGTTCGACCTGACCAGCCCCAACACCAAGATCGAGCAGACCGGTACGCCGGGCAGCAAGGCGTGGCGCATCCTGATCCTGCGTCGCAGCATGTCGCCGGTGGTCATCGACGCGCGGATGGTCGACGCCCACCTGTTCCTCGAGGCGTTGCGCCAGTGGCGACCGGAGCTGTGATGACCCATTCAGCACCTGAGTCAACCGATGCGCTCGTGCAGGAGCGCGATGCGCTCGTCCACCGGTTGGCCGACGCCGAGGCGCAGGTCGCCCGGCTGTCGACGGAGTTGACCACTGCTCAGG
>JASLDK010000317.1 GCA_030145945.1 Nocardioides sp. | reverse complement strand
CGTTGCTGCACGGCCCCTGGGGCGAGGACGGCACCATCCAGGGCCTCTTCGAGATGTCCGACGTGCGCTATGTCGGCTCGGGAGTGCTGGCGTCGGCAGTGTGCATGGACAAGGCGTTCATGAAGATCGCCCTCCAGGCAGCCGGGCTGCCCGTCATGCCCGGCATCACCGTGACCGCGCGCGAATGGGCCGACCGGGAAGCAGTCGTACGCCAACGCTGCGACGAGCTCGGGTATCCGCTCTTCGTGAAGCCGGCCCGCGGCGGTTCCAGCATCGGAATCGCCAAGGCCCACGGCCCGCATGACCTTGCTGTCGCCATCGAGGGTGCACTCGTGCACGACCCGAAGGTGCTCATCGAGGTCTCGGCCGAGGGCGCTCGGGAGATCGAGTGCGGCGTCCTGGAGAGCCTCGGCGGGGGAGTCGACACCAGCCTTCCTGCCGAGATCCGGATCACCGGCGAGCATGAGTTCTACGACTTCGAGGCGAAATACCTCCCCGAGGAGCACACCGAGTTGGATGTTCCCGCCGTCCTCGCCGAGGACACGACCCGCCGGATGCGGGAGCTGTCCGCCGCGGCGTTCGCCGCGGCCGGCTGTGAGGGTCTCGCCCGCGTCGACTTCTTCCTGATGCCGGACGGGTCTTTGGTGATCAACGAGCTCAACACGATGCCGGGCTTCACCCCGCTGTCGATGTATCCGAAGATGTGGGCGGCGAGTGGCGTCGAGTACGGCGAGCTGGTGGATCGCCTGCTCACGTTGGCGTTGCAGCGCAGCACCGGCCTGCGCTGATCCAGGCTGGGCAAGCCTGTCAGGACGCCCCGTCGTCGCACGGAGCGATGAGCTCGAGGTGTTTCTCCACCAGTGGTGCCAGCGCGGCCATCGCCGCAGCCACCGCATTGGGGCGGTAGTCCGCGGGAATGACGGCCTCGATCCGCGGGCGATAGCCCGGGGTGGTCAGGACGACGTCGAGTCCTTGGTCGGTGTACTGCTCGTCAGGGATGTAGAAGCCGACCCCGTTGGCCGACTCGCAGGACGACGCCAGGCTGAAGCCCTTCGGCTTCGCCACACCACAGCGCACCACGATCGCGGGATCGCCGTAGGCCGCCGCCGGTGCGTCCTTCGGCTCGATCTCGACGCGCTCCTTCTCGGCGAAGCGTTCGGGCAGGTCGGCCGCGAAGGCCTTGCAGGTGGCGCGGTCAGCCTTCGACATCGTCGGTACGTCGACCTTGACGGGACCGCACCCGGCCAGCAGGACGAGGCCGGCCAGGGCAGGAACCAGCGCGCCGCCCCGGCGGCGGCGAGAGCGCGACACCGTCAGATGTGGACGACGGGGCAGGTGAGCGTGCGCGTGATGCCGTCGAGGTTCTGCACCTTCGAGACGACCAGCTTGCCCAACTCGTCGACATTGCGGGCCTCGGCGCGCACGATGACGTCGTAGGGGCCGGTGACGTCCTCGGCAAGCGTGACGCCGGCGATGGCGCCGACCTCGCGGGCGACGTCGGCCGCCTTGCCGACGTCGGTCTGGATGAGGATGTAGGCCTGCACAACCATGGGTCACGCTCCCGTCGACGATTGTGGAATCACCCCAACCTACCGCGCCATCCTGCCCATGCAGAACCCGTGATGGGATGGCTCCATGGCTGATGTGCAAGACCCGAACGCAACGGTGGCCGATCTGGGGGAGTTCGGGCTGATCGCCAAGATCGCGGAGATCGTGTCGGCCACCGCACCCGGCGAGGACGTGCTCCTGGGACCCGGCGACGACGCCGCCGTGCTGCGGGTACGCAAGGGTCACGTCGTGGTGTCGACCGACGTCATGGTCGAGGGACGACACTTCCGCCGCGACTGGGTAGACGCGGTCGACGTGGGACGCCGCGCCGCCGCCCAGAACCTGTCCGACATCAACGCCATGGGTGGGCGCGCCCAGTGGCTCACCGTCGGTCTCGCCACCCCGGCGGACCTGCCCGCCTTGTGGGCGCTGGACTTCACCCGCGGGTTCGCCGAGGAGTGCGCCCGGGTCGGTGCGGGGCTCGTCGGCGGCGACGTCACCCGCGGTGACCAACTCGTCATCTCGGTGACCGTCATCGGCGCCTGCACTGTCTCACCCGTGGTTCGTTCGGGCGCCCGCCCGGGCGACGTACTCGCCCTGTGTGGGCGTCAGGGATGGTCCGCCGGCGGCCTTGCCGTGCTCGGTCGCGGCTTCCGCTCGCCGCGCGTCCTCGTCGAGGCCTACCGGCGTCCGGAGCCGCCGTACGCCGCCGGGCCGTTGGCCGCCGAGGCCGGCGCGACATCGATGATCGACGTGTCCGACGGGCTCCTGGCCGAGGCCGCGCACCTCGCCGACGACTCCGGGGTCACCATCGACGTCGAGACCTCGGCCTTCGAGATCCCCGAACCGCTGCTCGCGGTCGGTCAGGCCACCGGCGCTGACCCGCTGCAGTTCATCCTCGGCGGGGGTGAGGACCACCCGCTGCTCGCCACCTTCCCGCCCGACGTCGCCCTGCCCGAGGGCTTCGTCCGGATCGGCTCGGTCGGCGCCCGGAGTGACCTGGCGGTCACCGTCGACGGCGGGGTGTACGACGGCCCCACCGGTTGGACCCACTTCTAGATTGATGGGGCCGAGCCGGCCTGGTGGTGCAAAACCACTCCGACCCGCCGCGATTGCGACGGGTCGGAGTTGAAGAGCGCTGGGGTCAGCGGGTGACCTTGCCGGCCTTGATGCAGCCGGTGCAGACGTTGAGGCGCTTCGGGGTGCCGTTGACGACGGCGCGCACACGCTGGATGTTGGGGTCGAAGCGACGCTTGGTGATCTTGCGGGACCACGGCCGGTTGTTGCCGAAGGTCGGCTTCTTGTCGCAGATGTCGCACACGGCGGCCATGGGATAACTCCTGGAGATCGGATAGAGGTCGTGCAAGTCGGTCAGCCCCGCGCGAAGGCGCTTCGGGCAACCGGACGAGAATAGCCGATGCCGCTGCGACGACCGAAATCGGCGCGGGGCCGGCTCGGACCACTAGGGTGAGTCCGGTGGAAGAGGTGACGGGGCGCCACGGCATCGCGTTGGTGACGGTGTCCCGTTTCGTCGACATCGCGGTCGACGCGCTCGCCGAGGCGCGTGAGGAGATCGACGCCCTCAACGTCTATCCCGTGCCCGACGGCGACACCGGCACGAACATGTATCTCACCGTGGTTGCCGCCCGCGACGCACTCCGGGCCGCGCTTGGCGGGCACGCGGACCATCCGGAGACGGCTGCACTCTCCTCCGAGGCGCTGGCGGGCATGGCGCGTGGTGCTCTCCTCGGTGCTCGCGGCAACTCGGGAGTGATCCTCAGCGAGATGCTCGGAGCGGCCGCCCGCCGCATCGGCCGGTCCAGGGCCGACGAGCGCAATGCCGTGGTGATGGCCGAAGCTCTCCAGGACGCGTCGGCGGCCAGTTACGTCGCGGTGGGCGAACCGGTCGAAGGAACCATGCTGACGGTGCTTCGCGCCGCCGCAGAAGCAGGTACGACGGCCGCGGTGCCGCACGACGCGCGCAGCAGTGACGTCCTGTCCGCTGCCGCCGCCGCCGCCCGCGAAGCGCTCGGCCACACCCCCGAACAGCTCGATGTGCTGGCGCAGGCCGGTGTCGTGGACGCCGGGGGGCGCGGGGTCTCGGTGATCCTCGACGCTGCGGAGACCGTGCTGACCGGTCGCCGGCCGATCCCGGTGACGGCGCCGCTCGGCAGCCATCTGATCCCGGTGCCGCAGGTGAAGCCTCCTGCCGACGAGCTCAGCGAGGACGGTCCGGCCTATGAGGTCATGTACCTCCTCGACACCGAGGCCACGGACGGCGCGGGCGTCGCCCAGGACCTTCGGGGTCGTCTCGGTGCGCTCGGTGACTCCGTCGTGGTCGTCGGCGGTGACGGCCTGTGGAACGTGCACGTCCACACCGACGACGTCGGCGCGGCGATCGAGGTCGGTCTCGAGCTGGGGCGCCCACGACGGATCCGCGTCACCCACTTCGCCGAACAGATCGCCGAACAGGCTGCGCAGAGAGCGCAGAAGCCGGCCGAGCCGGCCGACACCCTTCCGGCTCTCGCCGGCCGCCGGGTGGTCGCTGTCGCCGCCGGTCCCGGCCTGGCGGCGCTCTTCGAGGAGGCCGGAGCTGCGGTGGTCCTCGGTGGTCCTGGCCGCCGTCCCTCGACGGGGGAGCTGCTGGCGGCGATCACGGGCTGCGGCGCGCGCGAGGTCGTCGTGCTCCCCAATGACGAGCCGACCATCCGCGCCGCCATGGCAGCGGCCAGCACCGCCGAGGCCGACCACGGCACCCGCGGGATGCGGGTCTCGGTGATCCCGACCCACACGCAGGTCCAGGGCCTGGCTGCTGTCGCCGTCCACGAGCCGGGGCGGGCCTTCGACCAGGACGTCACCGAGATGACCGCCACGGCGCGCCACGTCCGCCACGGTGCCGTGACGATCGCGGCCCGACAGGCGATGACGATGGCCGGGCCCTGTGAGATCGGCGACGCGCTCGGCGTCATCGCCGGCGACTTCGCGGTGGTGGGGGAGGATCTCGGGGGAGTCGCCCTTATCGTCCTGGACCGACTGCTCGCGGCGGGGGGCGAACTGGTCACGCTGGTCAGCGGCGTCGAGGGCGACGGTCTGGTCGCACGCGCCACCGCTTGGGTCGAGGAGTTCCATCCCCATGTCGACGTCGTGGTGTACGACGGTGGCCAGGAGCGCTACCCGCTCCTGATGTCCGTCGAATGAGCCGAAGGAGAGCAGCCGGATGGCGATCACCCTCGATTCCCCACTGACTGCCGTCCTGGGGGCCACCAAGCCCGCGAAGCGGAAGAAGTTCGAGGACAACCTCGGGCTGCGCACGGTCGGCGACCTGTTGCGGCACTTCCCGCGGCGCTACCTGGAGACCGGGTCGCTCAGCCGGGTCGACAACCTGCGCATCGGGCAGTTGCTGTGCGTGGTCGGGGAGATTGCCGAGTGCGACATCAGGTCCCATCAGGATCGACGCACCGGCCGCACGGCGTACCGCGTCGAGGCCGTGCTGCGCACCGATGGTGCCCGACTGCGGATGACCTTCTTCGCGCCCAACCAACGCACCGCTCACTGGCATGCCAGCCGCCTGGCCCAGGGCAACCGCGGCATCTTCCTCGGCAAGGCCGACCGCTTCCGCGACCAGTGGCAGCTCACGAACCCGGCGATGACGATCTTCGGGTTGGCCGACACCGAGGAGGGCGACGAGGCGGTCCAGGACGTCCTCGACGCCGGCCCCCTCTACCCGATCTATCCGCTGACGAAGGGCATCCAGACCTGGGACCTCGCCCGGGCCGTCAAGTTCGCCCTCGAGGTCGTCGACGAGATCCCGGAGCGGCTTCCAGCGGAGTTGCGCGAGGAGTACGACGTCCTCGGGATCCGCCAGGCCTACGACGACATGCACCGTCCGACCGACCGCGACCAGGTCGCGGCCGCACATCACCGATTCCGCTTCGAGGAGGCGCTGGTCACCCAGTTGTTGCTGGGTCGTCGGCGTCGGGAGATCCGCGGCCAGGCCGCGACCGCACGCACCGGCGGCGACGGCACGCTGCTCGAGGCCTTCGATGCCCGACTGCCGTTCGAACTGACCGCCGGCCAGGTGTCCGTGGGTGCGGAGCTCGAGCACGACCTGGCCCAAGCACATCCGATGAACCGTCTGCTGCAGGGCGAGGTCGGCTCGGGCAAGACGCTGGTCGCGCTGCGCGCGATGCTGCGGGTCGTCGACTCCGGCGGACAGGCCGCCCTCCTCGCGCCGACCGAGGTCCTGGCCCAGCAGCACCTGCGATCGATCACGACGATGCTGGGGGACCTGGTCGACGACGGCAGCATCTTCGGCTCGGGCGGGGGTGTCGGCGTCGAACTGCTGACCGGCTCGATGTCCAAGGCGCAGCGCACGGCACCTCTCTCGCGCATCGCCAGCGGCGAGGCGGGCATCGTGATCGGCACCCACGCGCTGCTGCAGGACACGGTCTTCTTCGCCGACCTCGGCCTGGTCGTCGTCGACGAGCAGCATCGGTTCGGCGTCGAGCAGCGCGCCGCACTCACTGACAAGGCGGTCCATCCGCCCCACCTGCTCGTGATGACCGCGACCCCGATCCCGCGCACGGTCGCGATGACCGTCTTCGGCGATCTCGAGACCTCCACCCTGACCGAGCTCCCAGCGGGCCGGGCCCCGATCCAGACCAACGTCGTCCCGCTCGCCGAGCAGCCCGCGTGGTTCGGTCGGATCTGGGAGCGGGTGCGCGAGGAGGTCGCGAAGGGGCATCAGGTCTACATCGTGTGCCCCCGCATCTCCGGCGACGAGGCGGAAGCCGGACAGGTCGACGTGAGGGACCTGCCGGACGACGAGGACGACGGTCCTGAGCGGCCCCGCCCACCGGCGGCAGCCGTGGAGCAGGTCGTCGAGCGTCTCGCGGCGGGCCCGCTGGCCGGCGTACGCATCGGTCGCCTGCACGGGCGCCTGCCCGCCGACGAGAAGGAGGCCACCATGCGAGCCTTCGCAGCCGGTGAGGTCGACGTCCTCGTGTCGACGACGGTGATCGAGGTCGGCGTCGACGTCCACAACGCGACCGTCATGGTGATCCTGGATGCCGACTGGTTCGGTGTCTCCCAACTGCACCAGTTGCGTGGGCGGGTCGGCCGAGGTGGCCTGCCCGGGCTGTGCCTGCTGGTCACCAACGCCGAGTCCGAGACACCCGCGCGGGAACGGCTGGACGCGGTCGCTTCCACGACCGACGGGTTCCTGCTCAGCCGGATCGACCTCGAGATGCGTCGCGAGGGTGACGTGCTCGGCGCCTCACAGGCCGGCGGTCGGTCCAGCCTCGAGAATCTGAGGGTGTTGCGCGACGAGGACACCATCGTCGCTGCCCGAGCCGCCGCCGAGGATCTGCTCGACGTCGACATCGACCTGGAGCAGGCGCCCGGTCTCGCCGCTGCCGTGCTCGGTCTCCAGCGCTCCCACCAGGCCGATTTCGTCGACAAGTCATGAGGAACTCCACGCGATGACGCGCATCATCTCCGGCCGTGCCGGCGGCCTGCGGCTGCAGACGCCCAGGGGCGACCAGACCCGCCCGACCAGCGACCGGGTCCGCGAGGCGCTCTTCTCGGCCATCGAGGCGTGGGCGGGCTCGCTGCACGACCTCCGGTTCCTCGACCTGTACGCCGGTTCCGGTGCCGTCGGCCTCGAGGCCTGGTCCCGCGGCGCCGCAGCCGTCACGCTCGTCGAGGACGATAGGCGTACGGCGGACCTGATCCGGGCCAACGCCCGCAACGTCGGCTGCACGGTGGCCGAGGTCATCGCCCGGCCGGTCGCCTCCGTCCTGGCCGACCGGCCGTCCACGGCGTACGACCTGGTCTTCTCCGACCCGCCCTATCCGCTCACTGATGAGGCCCTTGCCGTCGACCTGGGGCGCGTGGCAGCCAACGGCTGGCTGGTCGAGGGGGCTCTGGTCATCGTCGAGCGGTCCCGACGCAGTCCCGAACCGGCCTGGCCGGAAGGAATCGAACCCCTCGCCGGCAAGCGCCGGCTCAAGAAGTACGGCGAGACCCACCTGTGGCTCGCTGAACACCCGGGCCGCATCGAAGCGGCGACCGATAGCCTCACCCCATGACCCGCGCGGTGTGCCCCGGTTCCTTCGACCCGGTCACCAACGGCCACGTCGACATCTTCCGACGGGCCTCCCGGCTCTTCGACGAGGTGGTGGTGGCGACCGGGACCAACATCTCCAAGTCGCGGCTCTTCGATCCGGACGAGCGTCTGGAGATGTTGCGCGAGGCGTGCGCCGACCTCCCGAACGTGACGGTGATGGGCTTCACCGGACTCATCGTCGACTTCTGTCGCCAGATGGAGGCGCAGGCGATCGTGAAGGGCCTGCGCGGCGGCAATGACTACGAGTACGAGCTGCCGATGGCGCAGATGAACGTCCACCTCACCGGGGTCGAGACGGTCTTCGTCCCGACCACCGCCAGCCTGGGCTACGTCTCGTCCAGTCTGGTCAAGGAGGTCGCGTCCCTCGGGGGAGACGTCTCCGAGTTGGTGCCGCCCACGGTGCTGGAGCGGCTCACGGCCAAGCTCGCGGCGCGACGCGCGTGAGGAGCCCAGATTTGGTGGCCCAACGGCCGCACCCTAGGATTGATCCGATCTGTTGTGCCCGGACCTGGAAGTGAAATCCTGAACGCCCTGGACCCGAGAGCGCCGCTCGTGCTCGATACTCGCGAGCTCGGCCGCCGCCCGGGGTCCCAACGTCAGGTGTCGCGGACAGTGCCGGCTCCTGCAGATCTGGGCATCGAAGTCCTCGCCGTCCCCGAGGGCGCGCCGGTCGAACTCGACCTGCGCCTGGAGGCGGTCATGGAAGGCGTGCTCGTCACCGGATCGGCCTCGGCCGGCCTGGAGGGTGAGTGCGTGCGGTGCCTGGAGCCGATCCGCGACGAGTTCGAGGTGACGTTCCAGGAACTGTTCGTCTACGACGACATCCGGGACTCCGCGGAAGCGGAGGAGGACGACGAGGTCAGCATGCTCCGGGACGACCTGCTCGACCTGGAGACTGTGCTGCGGGACGCGGTGGTGCTCGCACTGCCGTTCCAGCCGCTGTGCCAGGACGACTGTCCCGGGTTGTGCCCTGAGTGTGGGGTGCGACTCATCGACGAGCCGGACCACACGCACGAGGCTGCGATCGACCCGCGCTGGGCGGCGCTGACCGAGCTCAAGCAAGACCCCACGGACTGAGAAGATGCGCTCACACAGAGCGCACCCGAACCAAGGAGAAGACAGTGGCTGTTCCGAAGCGGAAGATGTCGCGCAGCAACACGCGGCACCGTCGCTCGCAGTGGAAGGCTGTCGCCCCGTCGCTGGTGACCTGCGCCAACCCGGCCTGCGGCGCCAAGCACCTCCCGCACCGTGCGTGCGGCACGTGCGGCCAGTACGGCGCCCGCGCCGACCGTCGCCAGGTTCTCTGAACCCACCTGGCACGAGTCAGGCCAGCGGCATCACTGCCTACGCCGAGTTGCGTCGAGCGCTCGGGGACCCCGTTCTGGACCCCGAGCTGCTCGAACGCGCGATGACGCATCGCTCCTACGCCTACGAGAACGGTGGTCTTCCGACCAACGAGAGGCTGGAGTTCCTCGGCGACTCGGTGCTCGGTGTGGTGGTCACCGAGACGCTCTACCTGAACCATCCGGACCTCTCCGAGGGTCGGCTCGCGAAGCTGCGCGCCGCAGTCGTCAATGCGCGCGCACTTGCCGGTGTCGCCCGTGAGATCGGATTGGGCGCCCACATCAAGCTCGGACGCGGCGAAGAGGCCACCGGTGGCCGGGACAAGGCATCGATCCTGTCCGACACCGTCGAGGCCGTCATCGGCGCGATCCACCTCAGCGGCGGCATCGAGGTGTCCTCACAGGTCGTCCATCGGCTCTTCGACCCGTTGATGGAGGCCGCCTCCGCACTCGGGGCCGGCCTGGACTGGAAGACCTCCCTCCAGGAGCTCGCCGCCGACCACTCCCTCGGTGTGCCGGAATACGTCATCGAGGACGACGGACCCGATCACATGAAGACCTTCACCGCGCAGGTCCGTGTGGGCGATCAGCTCTACGGCAACGGCCGCGGTCGGTCCAAGAAGGAAGCCGAGCAGGGCGCCGCCGAGACGGCGTACGGCGAGATCGCCGCGGCCCACGGCGCTGTCGGCAGCTGATCTTCCCGCGAGAAATGCCCGAGCTTCCCGAGGTCGAGGTCGTCCGCGCCGGACTTGAGCGCCACGTCACCGGCGCGACCATCGCCTCCATCGAGGTCCTGCACGACCGTCCGGTACGTCGGCACCCCGGCGGTGCCTCCGGATTCGTGGGGGATCTGCTCGGTCGCCGGATCGTCAGCGCGCGCCGTCGTGGGAAATACCTGTGGCTTCCCCTCGACAACGGGGACGCGATCCTGGGCCACCTCGGTATGAGCGGCCAACTGCTCGTCCAGCCCGTCGACGCACCCGCCGAGCGCCACCTGAGGGTTCGCTTCGGCCTGACCGGCACCGGCAGCGCCGTCGAGGCGGGTCGCGAACTCCGGTTCGTCGACCAACGGATGT
This sequence comes from Nocardioides sp., assembly GCA_030145945.1. GTDB lineage: Bacteria > Actinomycetota > Actinomycetes > Propionibacteriales > Nocardioidaceae > Nocardioides. Next base: position 1,772 of record JASLDK010000317.1, on the reverse strand, counting down.
TCGGCGGGCTGTCGGTGTCGGTCGGCGGTGCAGAACTGCCCAGCGAGATCGCCCACATCGCGCGTGATCCGCTCGACCCCGAGTTCGATGATGCGACCTTCGTCGCCCGCCTCCGCAAGCGAACGTCCGGCGTCAAGCGCCTGTTGCTCGACCAGACCCTGGTCTCCGACGTCGGCAACATCTATGCCGATGAGTCGTTGTGGCGCGCGCGTCTGCATGGAGAACGGCCGGGCGACCGACTCACCCGGGCCCAGGGCGTTGAGCTCCTTGGCCACGCCCGCGAAGTGATGAACGAAGCTCTCGCCCAGGGCGGGACGTCCTTCGACGCGCTCTACGTCAACGTGAACGGCGAGTCGGGCTACTTCGACCGGTCGCTGCACGCCTACGGTCGCGAGAACGAGCCCTGCGACCGGTGTGGTACGCCGATCCGCCGGGTCGCCTTCATGAACCGGTCGTCGTACTTCTGCCCGCGGTGCCAGCCACGCCCGCGCTTGCCGAGGGCGACCCCGAGGGGTTCTGCGTAGGGGACGGAGTCTGCGTCGGGGGCGATGTCGACTTGGGGGGCCGGGGGATCTGGACGGTGATCCAGCGCGTGGTGGCCAGATGGGTCCGCGTGCGCAACACCCGGACCTGCACCCGCACCGGGCCGGGGAATGCGGACAGGTCGTAGGACACCTGACCTGAGCCGTCGATGCGTCGGATCCCCACGCGCACGATCCGGCCGTCGGCACGGCGGCGGTTGATGGTCACTGCGTCCCCGAGGCCGGCACCCGTCACGGTGACGTCCACGGTTGCTCCGTCGGCGCGCAGCGTCAGGCCCGGTTGTACGGCGATCAGCCGTTGCTTCGACGTCAGAACCCTCCGGGGGAGGGTCGCTGTGGGCGCGGGGACTCGCAATCGGAACCAGGTGTTCTGGTCCAGCGTGCCGGTCGCGAAGACCGCTCGGCCGTCGGCATCCGTGGTTGCGGTGGACAGACGCGACCAGCCGCCGGTCGCATGCCGCTGCTCGAGCCAGACCTCGTGGTCAGCGACCGTGTCGCCGCGGTCCACCAGGAGCGCGCGCAGGCTGGAGTGGCCGCCAGCCGGGACGCGCCGCAGAGCAGAGGTGGCCGACACGGTCGCAGACGAGGAGAGCGGCAAGCCAGGGGCTGTCGGGGTGGTCGTCGGACCGGTCGGACTGGTCGTCGCGTCGCCGGGAGAGACGGTGGGTGAGCCGCTGGCTGTCGACTCGGAGGCGGTCGGTGAAGCCGAGCTGTCGGTTGCGACGCCCCCGGTCGGGGACGTCGTGGGCGACGGCTCGGCCGAGCCCGACCGCGTCGAGCGGGAGGACGGCGGTCGCGGGGTGGGTGCGGCGGAAGGCCTTCTCGTGGCCTCGGTGGACCGGCTCGGTTGCGGAGCGGCCTTCGTCGGCGGGGCAGGGGGGATCGGTCGGGGTTCCGGGACACCGACGCCGCCGAAGGCACCGTGCGCGAACTCCTGCACGGGCTGAGGAAGGTTCTGCGTGTAGGCCGCAGCGGCCACGCCGCCGGTGAGCGTGAGGCTGGCAAGGAGTGCTGCTCCGCCGATCCCGAGGCGTCCCATCGACCGACCGCCCGCGATGCTGCGCAGGACCCCTCGGCGGGGCCGGTGGGTCTGACGGAAGGCCGCCACGAAGCGATCGGCGTCCGCGAGCTCGGCAGCCGTGCCGGGAGCGCGCAGGGCACGGACGAGAGGTGAGTCCTCGAACTCGTCGAGACCGTCGTTCTGATCGTTCATCCTGCTCACCCCCTCGC
>JASLDK010000413.1 GCA_030145945.1 Nocardioides sp. | reverse complement strand
GCCCTCGATCACCGTGTTGTCGTAGGACGCACCACCACCGGCGGCCGGGGAGACGACGACGCCGTAGCGCAGCGTCGGCCACGGGTTGGCGCCGTCGGCGTCGACGGGGCTGCGCCACGGCAGGTCGAAGCCGCTCCAGATGATCCGGGTGCCACCCGTGGAAGGGCCGCAGTCGTTCGGGATCACCGTGGCGGTGCCGTTCGCAGCGGGGGCGATCACCACGCTTGCGGCATCCACCACCAGCCCGGCGGGCACGCAGTCGACCAGCTCGACGTCGTACAAGGTCGGACGTCGATCGGTCGCCGGGTTGCCCACGTTGCGGGCGGTGAGGGTGTAGGTGATCGTCTGGCCGGCCACGGGTTCGTCGTCATCGACCGACTTAAGCGGGCTGGGCGCCGGCTCTGCGATCAGGACCCTGGTCCGGTTGGAGGCCTCGTCGGCGTTCACGCCGGTTTCGTCGCGGGAGGAGAAGATGCCCGTGTTGTCGACGGTCTGGCCGTGGACGTTGATGATCTCGTCGAGCACCGTGGCGAGGATGGTCATCCGTACGCCGTCAGCGGTGCCGTCGACCTGATGACTGGCGGGCAGGGTGAGCTGCGCGGATCCGCCGCCGCTGGTGCTGGCACCGGCGGGCAGGGTGGTGGTCCAGACGCCGGCACCCGCAATGTCGGGGTTGTACTCGTAGACGACGCTGTCGATCCGCAGACCGCCGGCGACCTGGTCACGCAACTGCCCGGAGTAGACGGTGGTGTCCGCCGGCAGGGTCGCGGTCACGACGTACTGGATCTGCTCGCCGACCACTGCCCTTGCCGCGGTGTCGCCGTCCGGACGCTGGGCGCTGTCGGGCTCGTCGGAGCCGGCCGGCACCCGGGAGGTGTCCTGGGTCTTGGTGAGCGAGACGCGGGCTCCGCGGACGTTGTGGGAGTCGTCGGCGCGCGGGACGTCGCGCTGATCGGTCGGGACCAACGGGTCGACGTTGTTCAGCGGGAAGTGGTCGTTGACCGTGCCGATGTTGCTCGTCGACTGATAGGTCCGGACTCCTGCGTCATTGGTGTACGTCCCGCCGGCTGCGATCCGCGCCGGGTAGGTGATCGTGTAGGTGAAGGTGCGGCTGGCGCCGGGCGCGATCACGACCGCCGGATCGGGCGCCCAGCGGATCGCGGACCGGGTGCCGTTGCCGCCGAAGACTGGATGGGCGGATGCCCCGGGGTCGGTGCACACGCCACCCGCGGAGATCGGGTGGACGTTGGCGCAGAAGTCGTAGGGCGTGGCCGTCACCGGGAGCTTGTCCCACACCTCGGGGGCGTGGATCGGGACGGTGCCGTTGTTGGTGACGGTGAGGGTGTAGTCGACCACGTCGCCGGCTCGCACGGCTGCGCCCGGGTTCAGCGGGCTGCCGCCGCGCTGGGCGGTCTTCGCGAGTGCCACCGGTGGCGGCGGTGGGACCAGGAAGTCCTCCCGGTCGCGGAGGAAGCCGACCGTGCCGCCGGTGTTGGTCCAGCGCAGCTTGGCCAGGTTGCCGGGCACGTCGGGGGCGCCGGTGCCTGCCTTGGCCTTCGTGACGATGCCGGCCACGACGAAGGCGAACTTCTCACCGGGAGCGACATAGCGGTCCCCCGCGATGACGCTGCCGAGGGTGAAGGCGCCGGTGTTCGCGTTGAAGAGCACCTCACCGGCACCGACGTCACCGAGGGTGTTGGTGTTCGCCGGGGCGACGCCGTCGCCGCTGAACGAGGTGTCCAGTGCCAGGTAGTCGGGCAGCAGGTCGGTCAGGACCGGGTTCTTCCAGTGGTAGCCGGCCGCGAAGTCGACCTCGATCACGAAGCAGACCCGCGAGCCCTCGTTGAAGGTGACCGACGCTCGCTGTGTCGGGTTCCCGCTGATCAGCGGCGCCGACTCGACATAGTCGCTCGCGACCGTGCTGCACGTGTAGTCGACACCGCCCTGCGGCTTGTGGACGTGCTGCTGCGGGAGGATGCGCTTCGAGAGGCTGGGCTGCCCGCCGCTCAGCGTTGCCGCCGAGGTGTCGCGGACCTCCCGCGTCCCGGCACTGTCAGCGGCCTCTGCGATGTCCAGGGTGGTGGCGGTGCCGACCAGGCTGACCTCGTTGCGATAGCTGTCGCCACCGACGGTCGGGACGGTGTCGGCCTGCGAACCCCGGTAGTTCTGCCGCATCCGTGCCTTGTAGGTGATCACCACAGTGCTGTTCGCATCCACTGCCGCGATCGGGTCGAACACCATCGTGAAGGAGCCGTTGTTCTCCTCGGTGACCGAAGCGAACCCGAAGGGCGTGGCCGCGGCGCCGTCGATCGAGATCGTCGGCTGGTACGACGGACCGCTGGCGCACTCCGCGGGCGCGCCTGCCGCGTGGTTGGCCTGACCGTCCAGCGGGCACAGACCGTTGGGCAACGTGTCGGTGATCGTGATGGCGCTGGTGTCGGCGTACTCGCCGGCCTGCAGGCGCAGCGTGTACGTCGCCACCCCACCCTGGAGGAAGGTGCTCTGAGCCCCGGCGGTGCCGGGGTCGCTGTCGACCGACTTCTGCATCGCCAGGTCCTCGGCCGTGACGGTGAGGTCGGTGTCGTCGGAGACCGTGGCGGGGACACCGGATGCGAGCGGGCCGGTGTAGACACCCGTGACCCGGGCCGTGTTGGTCAGGGCCTGCTCGCCGGTCGTCTCCTTGGTGGACGGACCGGTGTTGTTGTCCAGGTTGGCGCTCTGTCCCAGACTCGCCGGAGTCGGAGTCGGTCCGCCGAAGCCGACCGCGTTGGCGCGCTGCGGGATGCCCGCCGCATAGCGGATCTTCACCACGGCGCCGGGCGCCAGCGTTCCGAGCGACCATTCGACCCGTGTGTAGACGCCCCCCGGATCGGCGGGATTGTCGGTGACCGTGGCGACCGAGGTCGGAGTCAGGCAGTCGGTGGTCACATCGGGCGTGGTCGCATCCAGACGACCCGCTCCGGCGTACTCCTCACCGCTGCTGTTGTCCACCGTCCCGCAACCGAGGAACTCGAGCTGGGCAGGCAGGTAGTCGACCACCTTCACCTGGTCGGTGGCGGCGACCTGGTTGTTGCGGACCTGCAGCGTGTAGGTGGTGGAGTGCTGATGGATGCCGCGAAGCAGCTCGTGCTCAGGCGACGGCTCCGACTTGGTGATCTCGACCGCGCTGATCCGGGTCGGCACCGCAGTGGAGTGCCCCTCGTCGCTGAAACTACCGGCGATCGGCGTGCCGTCGGCCTGGAAGCGGGCCAGCGTCCTCGGGTCGGCATGGGCGTAGGCGTCGCCGACGTTGTCGAAGCGACCCCCGACCGGGTACGGCGTCGGGCCGGGCGTCACCCGGAAGCGGACCTGCTGGTTCGCACCCTCCGGCAGGTCACTCACGTTGTCCCAGATCAGGGTCTGTCGCGCAGCCGGTGCGGGACTGGTGATGATCCGCGGCTCGCCGGCCGAGGTCGGCGTGGTGCTGCCGGGCACATAGACGACGCCCGCGGGCAGCACGTCACGCAAGGTCAGGTTGAAGAGTGGGCCGTTGCCGGCCGGGTTCGAGGCGCCGAGCGTCACCTCGGTCTCGGTGCCGACCAGGATGTCGCCGGCGGTGGACTTGGTGACGACCAGGGTGTTGCCAGCGGCCACTGCCTCAGGGGTGGCCAGCAGCGGAACCGTCAGTCCGGTCGCCACGAAGAGCGCCGAGACCAGGAGCGACAGAGCTCGCCCCCCAGCGCCACTGCCTCTGCGCGTCGTCGCCGAGCCGCTGCCGTGGCGAACCTGTTGCATTTGTGACCCCTCCACAGATTTTTGTGTCCGGGCGCGCGAAAGCAGACGACCGAACTGTCGGAGCAGGCTCCCCACCCGTGCTCCCGATCTCCAGCCACCCTAGAGCGGCTTGTCCTGATCGATTCAATTGTGCGCCGAAGAGGGGATGAAGGGCCCGAGCGACCTGGCCATTTCGAACCATGCGACGTGGTTCGGAACTACCAAAACGACACCGACCCGTCGCGGTCACACGCGACGGGTCGGCAGGTCGTGCAGGTGGCGATCAGCCGATCAGGCGGGGAATCCCTTGCCCGAGGCGGCCAGCTCGCGCAGCCACGGCGTGGCGCGGAACCGGTCGCCGTACTTCTCGGCGAGCTCGTCGGCGCGCGAGAGGAAGGCGTTCAGGCCGACTTCACCTGTCGCCTTGTTCTCGTAGCCCGCCATGAACTGCGCGGCCCCACCGGTGTTGGGCGGGAAGCCGATGCCCATGATGGAGCCAATGTTGGCGGCGGCCGCCGAGGTGATGACACCCTCCTCGAAGGTCTTCGCCGTCTCGAGTGCCTCGGCGAACAGCATCCGGTCGCGGATGTCCTCGATCGGCGGCTGCTCCTTCGCGACCGGGAAGAGGTCGGCGAGACCGGCCCAGATGGCTCCGCGCTTGCCGTCCTCGTAGTCGTAGAAGCCCGCGCCGCGCAGGCGACCCGGCCGACCGGCCTCGAGCATCTTGCCGATGACGGCCGTCCCCGGGTGAACCGGCAGGTCAGGCTCGGCGTCGGCCGTCGCCTTGGCGATCTTGCCCATCAACTCCAGGTTGAGCTCGTCGGAGAGCTGCAGCACCGGAGCCGGGTAGCCGGCCGACGTGGTGGCACGCTCGATGGAGTACGGCGCCACGCCCTCTGCCAGCATCGCCATGCCCTCACGCACCATGAACCCGATGACCCGCGAGGTGTAGAAGCCACGGCTGTCGTTGACGACGATCGGGGTCTTCTTGATGAACTGGGTCAGGTCGAACGCCTTGGCCAGCGCGGCGTCGTTGGTCTTCTCACCGGTGATGATCTCGACCAGCGGCATCTTGTCGACGGGCGAGAAGAAGTGCAGACCGATGAAGTCGGCCGGCCGCTCCACGCCATCGGCGAGCAGGGTGATGGGCAGCGTCGAGGTGTTGGAACAGAGCACCGCGTCAGCGTTGATGTGCGGCATGATCTCGGCGAACACCTTGGCCTTGAGGGCCGGGTCCTCGAAGACCGCCTCGATCACCGTGTCGCAACCCGCGAGGTCCTCGGGCTTGTCGGTGGCGGTGATCCGGTTGAGGATCTCGTCCGCCTTCTCCTGCGTGAGCTTGCCACGGGAGACGGCCTTCTCGTTGAGCTGGGCGGTGTAGGCCTTGCCCTTCTCGGCGTTCTCGACCGAGACGTCCTTGAGGACGACCTCGGCGCCGTTGCGGGCGTAGACGTAGGCGATGCCCGCGCCCATCATGCCGGCACCGAGCACGGCGACCTTCTTGGGCACGAAGCGCTCGTGGCCCTCGGGGCGCTGCGACCCGGCGTTGATCGCCTGCAGGTCGAAGAAGAACGCCTGGATCATGTTCTTCGAGCTCTGGTTGACGACCAGGTTGGTGAGATAGCGCGACTCGATCCGCGAGGCGGTGTCGAAGTCGACCTGCGCACCCTCGACGGCAGCAGACAGGATCGCCCGCGGCGCCGGGTAGTCGGCACCCTTGAGCTGCTTGCGGAGCAGGGCCGGGAAGGCGGGGAGGAAGCCGGCCAGCGCGGGCGACTTCGGCGTACCACCGGGCATCTTGTAGCCGGGAGCGTCCCACGGCGACAACGCTGCCTCAGGGTTGGCCTTGATCCACGCCTTCGCGGCCGGGACCAGCTCCTCCCGGGTCTCGACGAGCTCGTCGACGACGCCCTTCTTGAGCGCGGTCTGCGGGTTGAACTGGGTGCCCTGGAGCAGCACGTCCATCAGCGCGGTCTGCAGACCCCACTTGCGGACGGCGCGGGTGACGCCGCCGCCGCCCGGCAGCAGGCCCAGGGTCGCCTCAGGGAGACCGACCTTGATCTTCGGGTCGTTGACGAGGATCCGGTGCTGGGTGGCGAGGGTGATCTCGTAGCCACCGCCGAGCGCGGCGCCGTTGATGGCCGCCACGACCGGCTTCGGGAACAGCTCCAGCTTGCGCAGCGAGGCCTTGATGCCTTCGCACTGCGCGAACACGTCGCCGGCGTTGTCCTTGGTGGTCTGGACCATCAGCTTGAGGTCGCCACCGGCGAAGAAGGTCTTCTTCGCCGAGGCGATGACGACGCCGGTGATGTCGTCCTGCTCCTCGTAGAGGCGCTCGACCGCGGCCGCCATGGACGTGCGGTAGAGCTCGTTCATCGTGTTCGCGCTCTGGTTGGGGTCGTCGAGGGTGAGGGTGACGATGCCGTCAGCGTCGCGGTCGTAGCGGACCGCGGTCTGGGTTTCGGTGCTCAATGTGATTCCTGTTCGGTGAAGTCTCTGGGGTCCGGTACGACGCTCAAACGCGTTCGACGATGGTCGCGATGCCCATGCCGCCACCGACGCAGAGCGTGGCCAGGCCGCGGCGCAGGTCGCGGCGCTCGAGCTCGTCGATGAGCGTGCCGAGGATGATCGCGCCGGTGGCACCGAGCGGGTGACCCATCGCGATCGCCCCACCGTTGACGTTGGTGATCGAGTCGTCGATGCCCATGTCGCGCATGAACCGCATGGCGACGGCTGCGAACGCCTCATTGATCTCGAACAGGTCGATGTCGCCGACCTCGAGGCCCGCCTTGGCGAGCGCCTTGCGGGCGGCCGGGGCGGGACCGGTGAGCATGATGATCGGGTCGGCACCGGAGACGGCGGTGGCGATGATCTTCGCGCGCGGGGTCAGGCCGAGGTCCTTGCCGACCTGCTCGTTGCCGATGAGCATCAGCGACGCACCATCGACGATGCCGGAGCTGTTGCCGGCGTGGTGGACGTGGTTGATCTTCTCGAGCCAGTGGTACTTCTCGAGCGCGACGTCGTCGAAGCCGGCGTCGGCACCGAGCTGGGCGAACGACGGCTTGAGGCCGGCGAGGCCCTCGACCGAGGTGTCGGGACGGACGGTCTCGTCGCGGTCGAGGAGGGTCAGGCCGTTGATGTCCTTGACCGGGATGACGGCGTTGTCGAAGTAGCCGTTGGCCCACGCCTTGGCGGCGCGGTGGTGCGACTCGGCAGCGAAGGCGTCGACGTCCTCGCGGCTCCAGCCCTCGATGGTGGCGATCAGGTCGGCGCCGATGCCCTGCGGCACGAAGCCCGCCTTGAAGGCGGTGGCCGGGTCGGACGCCCAGGCGCCGCCGTCGGAGCCCATCGGGACGCGGGACATGCCCTCGACACCACCGGCGAGGATCAGGTCCTCGAAGCCGCCACGCACGCGGGAGGCAGCCTGATTGACGGCCTCGAGGCCCGAGGCGCAGAAGCGGTTGAGCTGGACGCCGGCCACGGTGTCGGGCAGGCCGGCAGCGATGGCGGCGGTCTTGGCGATGTCGCCACCCTGGTCGCCGACGGGCGAGACGACACCCAGGACGACGTCGTCGATCCGGTTGGTGTCGAGGCCCGCGTTGCGCTCCTGGACCTCCTTGATCAGGCCGACGGCCAGATCGACGGGCTTCACCTCGTGGAGGGAGCCGGTGGCCTTGCCGCGTCCGCGCGGGGTGCGGAGGTGGTCGTACACGAATGCTTCTGCCATGACCGTCCTTGTTTCTGCCGGGTGTTCTTGCCTGGCGTTGGGCGTGGTGCGGGGTTGTCCCCACCAGTGATTGTGACACTATTACTGTCATGGTCAAGAGCGAGGGGCCGAGCGACGGTGTGACCCACGACGCATCCGGCACCCCGCCCGAGGGCACCGCCGGGGACGAGCTGCTCACCCTCGACGAGCTCACCGCACGCGTCGGCCTCACCGTGCGCACCGTTCGCTTCTACACCACCCGCGGGCTCGTCCCTCCGCCCATCCGGCGCGGCCGGTCGGGCTACTACTCGCCCGTCCACATCGCCCGGATCGAGCTCGTCCTCGAGCTCCAGAGCCATGGGTTCACCCTGTCCGCCATCGAGCGGTACGTCGCCGGCATCCCCGACGACGCCACCCCCGAGGACATCGCCCTCGCCCGCACCATGCTCGCCCCCTGGCAGTCCGACCTGCCCGTCGAGATGGACCGCGACCAGCTCGAGACCAAGGCCGGCCGGCCGCTGACGGCAGAGGACATCGCCACGCTGCAGGCCCTCGGCGTGCTGCGCCTGCGCGGTTCGGCGTACCTCGTCGCCAGCAACCAGCTCTCCCTCGGCCTGCGTCTGGTCGAGCTCGGCTTCCCACGCGAGGTCGCCGTCGCGGCCGCGTCGATCTATCAGGAGCACGGCGAGCAGATGGCCAAGGAGCTCTACGAGATGATCAACGACCAGCTCGCTCCGCGGTACGACGGCGCCGGGTCGTCCGAGCATTTCCGCGAGATCATGGAGCGGCTCAAGCCACTCTCGGTGGGCGGTCTGGTCACGGCGTACGAGTCGGCCGTCGCCCGCGCGGCGCGGACCCCGCGCCCGCGCTGATCCCCCATTCCACCGACCCGGCTCGAAAAAGCATCAAAACTGCCTCGACCCGGCAGAAACTTTCTGCCGGGTCGAGACGAATCTGAAGCTAGTTTGTGCCGGGTCGGCGACGGCCGGCGTCGGGTCAGCGGCGCCCGGAGCTGAAGCCGGCGGCGCTGTGGCCGCCACTCGATCCGGCGCCGGTGCCGCGGGAGCGCGACCGATTGCCGCCGGAGCGCTGGCCGCCAGCGCGCTGGCCGCCCGAGCCCGCGCCCGCGCCGGACCGCTGAGCCGACTTCTGGCCGGAGCTCGCACTGCCCTGCGGGGACTTCGTGCCCTGCTTCTGGCCCTGCTTCTGGCCAGGCTTCTGGCCAGGCTTCTGGGCCGCCTTGGCACCTGACTTCTGGCCCTGACCGCTGCGCTGACCGCCCTGGCCGCCGCCCTGCTCGGCACGCGACCGGGCTCGCGCGCGGCTGCCCGGACGGTTGCCACCAGACCGCTTCGCACCGGCGCCGGGGGCGCTGACCGGGGCGGACAGCTCGATCCCGCCCGGGCGGGTGCGCTCGCCGGGGGCCAGCTCCTGCAGCACCGGGTGCTCGGTGTCGGAGATCCGGGTGGTGGTCGGGGTGATGCCCGCAGCCCGGGTCAGGGCACGCACGTCGCCGCGCTGCTCGCTGGTCATCAGCGTGATCACGGTGCCGGCGGCACCGGCGCGCGCCGTACGACCGGAACGGTGCAGGTAGGCCTTGTGCTCGGCCGGCGGGTCCGCGTGGACGACCAGCGAGACGTCGTCGACGTGGATGCCGCGCGCCGCGATGTCGGTCGCGACCAACGTCGAGGCGGCGCCCGAGTGGAAGGCCTCCATGTTGCGGGTGCGGGCGCCCTGGCTGAGGTTGCCGTGCAGGTCGACCGCCGGGACCCCGTTCTTGTTGAGCTGGCGGGCGAGCGCCTTGGCGCCGTACTTCGTGCGCGTGAAGACGACCGTGCGGCCGGGTGCGCTGACCAGGTCGATCAGCACGGGCAGGCGCAGGTCGCGCTCGACGTGCAGCACGTGGTGGTCCATCTTGGCGACCGGCGACTGGGCCGAGTCGGCCTCGTGGACGGCCGGGTTGACCAGGAATCGCTTGACGAGGACGTCGATCGCGTTGTCCAGCGTCGCGGAGAACAGCATCCGCTGACCGCCCTTGGGGGTCTGGTCGAGCAGACGGCGTACGCCGGGCAGGAAGCCGAGGTCGGCCATGTGGTCGGCCTCGTCGAGCACGGTGACCTGGACGTCGGCCAAGCTGCAGTGGCCCTGGCCGATCAGGTCCTCGAGCCGGCCGGGGCAGGCGATGAGGATGTCGACGCCGTCGCGCAGCGCGTTGACCTGCGGGCCCTGGCCGACACCACCGAAGACGGTGGTGGTGCGCAGGCCAACAGCCTTGGCCAGCGGCGCGACAGTCGCCGCGATCTGGCTCGCGAGCTCACGGGTCGGCGCCAGGACGAGCGCGCGGGGCCGCTTGGGCGCCGGCCGCTTCGTCGTACCGTCGGCGACGAGGCGCGCGACCAACGGGATGCCGAACGCGTAGGTCTTCCCGGAGCCGGTGCGTCCTCGGCCGAGGACGTCGCGGCCCTTCAGGGAGTCGGGCAGGGTCGCGGCCTGGATCGGCGTCGGGACGGTGATCCCGTCGGCCTCGAGGACGCTGAGAAGTGCAGTGGGTACGCCGAGATCGGCGAACGTGGGCGTGGTGGTGCTGGGCACGGTGTATCTCTCCGGGGCGCACGACACTTCGCGCGGCGGGCCCCTTGGGTGGGCGTCTCGCCGTGCTGCCTGTCCGGTGACAGGCGGTGAAGCGGTGCCTCTGGTGAGGGGCGATGTCCGTCGGGCGAACCTGACGGACGTGCCGGGATCCGGGGCAAGACTGGCCGGATCGGTACGTCCAGCCTAGCGATCAGGTGGGCGAATGCCCGCATCGTGCCGGGGCGGCGGCGTGTGGGTTGTAACACGCTGTCCACCTGACTGCCCGGCGGTTGACGGCACTCGATCGCCGGATTTCGGCCGATCCAGTGCCGTGAAGTGCTCGGTAGTCAGGTGGACAGCGTGTTACACCAGTACGTCGGCCGGCCGCCGCGATCAGCCCTCGAGCTGCACCGCCACACCACGGTCGATCAGCCCGTCGACGTCGGCGACTCCCCACGCAGCGAGGGCCTCGCGGGTGTGGGCGCCAGCACCGGGGGCGGGCGGGTGCGAGAGGGTCGCCTTGGTGCGCGAGAACCGCGGGGCGGGCTGCGGCTGCACGATGCCTTCGTGCTCGACGAAGATCTCGCGGCCCTTGATGTGCGGATGGTCCTTGGCCTCGCTCATCCGCAGCACGGGCGCGACGCAGGCGTCGGTGCCGTCGAAGATGGCGCACCACTCGTCACGCGACTTGGTCTTGAAGGTCGCGGTCAGCAGGGCACGCAGTTCGTCGGTCTTGGACACGTCCCAGCGGTCGGGGACGGTGTCCTTGATGCCGAGCAGCTCGACAAACAGGTCATAGAACTGCGGCTCCAGCGCACCCACGGACATGTGCTCGCCGTCGGCGGTCTCGTAGAGGTCGTAGTACGGCGCGCCGCCGTCGAGGAGGTTCGCGGCCCGCTCCTCCTTGAACCCGCCGCCGGCCAGGAAGGCGGACGTCATCGCGTTGAGGTTCGCCGTACCGTCCACGATCGCGGCGTCGACGACCTGACCCTGGCCGGATGCCTTGGCCTCGAAGATCGCGGCCAGGATCCCGATGACGAGGTACGTCGACCCGCCGCCGAAGTCGCCGACGAGGTTGGTCGGGAACTGCGGCTTGTCCTTGGTCTGGCCGAGTCCGTGGAGGGTGCCGGTGATGGCGATGTAGTTCATGTCGTGCCCGGCGGCCTGCGACCAGGGGCCGTCCTGCCCCCACCCGGTCATCCGCGCGAAGACGAGTCGCGGGTTGCGTTCGAGGCAGACGTCAGGGCCGAAGCCGAGCCGTTCGGCGACGCCGGGGCGCATGCCCTCGACGAGTACGTCGGCCTCAGCGACGAGGTCGAGCACGGTCGTCACAGCCTCGGGGTCCTTGAGGTTGAGCGCAACGCTGGGACGACCGCGGTTGAGCAGGTCGTGCGATCCACCGGTCAGCATCTGACCGCCGGGCCGCTCCACCCGGATCACGTCGGCGCCGAGGTCGGCGAGGATCATGCAGGCGTGCGGGCTGGGCCCGATCCCGGCGATCTCGACGACCTTGAGGCCCTTGAGCGGACCGGTTCCCTGACCCAGTTCGAACGTCATGGGCGCATCCTGCCACGGAAGGTGACAGCAGTGGTGTCAGCGTCTGCGCCGTAGTCCCTGCGCCTCCCGAAAGCTCAGCCGGGGTTGACGATCTTGGCAACCTCGAAGTGCATCGGGTCGGTGTAGGCCCAGTCGCCGCCCCAGGCAAAGCCCCACTTCTTGAAGACCGCCACCACGACGCGGTCCATCTGCCCGACGGTCCCCCGTTGGTTGCCGGGGACGTTGAAGTCGAGCGCGAGACCGTACGAATGGTTGGAGAGCTGGGTCGAGCCCGCGATGAAACGGGGGTAGTAGCAGCCGGCGTACTCGCCCGGGTGGATCTTGTCGGCCAGCTTCCTGTCGACGATGTCCGCGAGCGCCGCCTTCAACTGCGGCATCATGTACTTGTTGCAGGTGACCGAACCCAGGATCGGGACGGCCTCGGTGACGATGTGGGACTTGACCCAGGCCGGGTCGGGGGCGATCCGGCCGCCGCCGATCGGGGTGTAGCGGAAGACGCCGACCGCATCGCTGAAGGCACCGACGGGGATCGCCTGCTGATAGGTGCCGGGGTCGATTCCGCTCTGGGCGACGATGTCGAGGGCGCTGATCGAGAAGCGCTCCTTGCCGAAGACCTTCTCGATCTTGGAACGCACGACCTGCGGCGACGACAGACCGGTGTTGATCAGCACGGCGTTGTCATCCACCAGCCCGAGCGCGTCACCCCACTTCTGGTTGACCACCGCGTCGATGCCGTCGACACCACCCGGCGACCAGGCGCCGAGATGGATCTTCTCCTCGTCGACCGCGATGTAGTCGTCCTTGCCGATCGGCAACTCGTCCTTGAGCCGGTCCGCGACGGCAATCTCGCCGCCGGCAACCCGATCCCACTGCTCCTGGAAGGTGGCGGACTGCGGGCCGGTGAAGCGGCGGTATTCGCCCGGGTCGACGGCGGCGATGTTGAACAGCTTGTTCTCGTCGGAGAACTGGCCGACCGAGAGGCGGGTGTATTGCGCGACGCCCGGCTTCTTGTGGACCGTCACCGCAGTGATCTTCGCGAGGTCGTCCTTGGAGATCGTGTCGGCCGAGACCAGCAGCAGGTCGTCGCCGTACTGCTTGCCGTCGAAGGCGCCGGGCGGCGGCACCGCGTGCGCGGGGTCGGCGACCGGGACCGCCGTACCCCCGCTCGACGCAGAGGACGTGGCGACCGCGGAGGTGTCCGCAGACGGGACCGGCTTCGGCGGCTTCTTGGCGCCCTTGTCGGAAGTCCCGCAGGCGGCGAGGGCGACGACGGCGACACCCGCCGTCAGGCGTACGCCGAGACGCGCGATCCGGGCATGCTGCATCGCCCCACGTCCCTTCCGCCTCAGGCCAACCCTCCCGGTGGCTCTGGGGTGAAGGTTAAGGCATGTCGCATCAGCGAGGAGTCGTTCCCAGCACGCGCTCGGCGATCCACGCGATGTCGTCCCCGGTCTTCGCCGGATCACCCGAGGGCTGCATGACATGACTGAGCACCAGCCGCACGACCATGTCGATGCTGGCGTCGAGACGCTCCGGCTCGATCGCGACGTCGTACGCCGCCACCCGATCGCGCACCACCAGCTTGGCGCCCTCGAGGAGGAACTCGGCGTGGGTGGTGAGCAGAGGCAGGAGCTCGGTGTCAGCCCCGTGCGTGGCGGAGACGACGGCGTGCAGGAGCGCGTTGTCCTGGGCGTACTTGAGGACGCGCCGCGACGAGTCGCGGATGGCGCCGATCAGGTCGTCGGGGTTCTCGTCGAACGAACGAGTGACGCCGGCGAGGAACCGGTCGAGCTCGCGCAGCACCATCGCGGCCGCGAGGTCGTTCTTGGTGCCGATCTCGTTGTAGACCGTCTGCCGACTGACGCCGACGTCGTCGGCGAGACGGGTCATGGTGACCTTGGCCCAACCGCTCTCCGTCGTCAGGCGTACGGCGGACTCCAGGAGGCGGTCGCGCAACGTCGAGGTGTGCGCGCCAGCCATGCTGGACAGGTTAGTCGCGACCCGCTCGACCAGCGCTCGGGTGCGCTCGGCGAGCAGCACCGCTCAGCCCTCGAGGGTGAGGGCGAGAACGGGGCAGGCCTGCACCGCGGCGTAGACGTGGGCCCGGTCCTCCTCCGAGGGGGTGTCGTTGAGGATGATGACCTGGTCGGTGTCCTCGTCGACCTCGAAGTAGTCGTTGGCCATGGACTCGCACATGCCGAGTCCTTCGCACTTGTCCAGATCAGCAACGATCTTCATTGAGCCTGCACCTTCTCGGGGTCGAACGGAACGAAGTCGATCTTCTCGCGCACCCCGCAGTCGGGGCAGCACCAGTCGTCGGGAATGTCCTTCCAGGCGGTGCCGGCGGCGAAACCCTCGTGCTCGTCGCCCGCAGCGACCTCATAGACGTAGGAGCAGCCCGGGCACTTCGCCGCCAGCACCTCGCCGACGAACTGCTGGGCGAAGAGGTCCTCGGTCTTGAGCGCGTGCTCGACCGGCGGCGGGAACTTGGCGAGGTACTTCGCCTCCTTGCCCGGTTTGATGTTGGCCAGCGTGATGTCACCGTCGAGGTGCGCGACCACGCGGGGGTCCATCACCTTGCGCCACAGCGGGGGGATGAGCGCGAGGTTGATCATGCCGGCGTACCCGGTCGGCAGGGCGGGCGACTCCTTGAAGTCACGCAACGCCTGGTAGCGCCGGGTCGGGTTGGCGTGATGGTCGCTGTGACGCTGCAGGTGGTAGAGGAAGATGTTGGTGACGATGTTGTTGCTGTTCCAGCTGTGCATGGGCAGCACCCGCTCGTAGCGCTGCTTCTCGCCGACCCGCTGGCGCTTGAGGCCGTAGTGCTCGAGGTAGTTGACGACCTCGAGCAGCGAGAAGCCGAAGACGACGGTGATCGGGATGTAGACGGCAACGCCCCAGCCGTTGAGCGCGATCACCGCACCCCACAGCACGACGGACATGGCCCAGGCGTTGAGTACGTCGTTGCCGACGTGGAAGGGGTGCGTGCCCTTGCGGCGGTAGCGCTTGGCCTCGACCTCCCACGAGCTCTTCAGCGATCCCCACACCGTGCGCGGCCAGAAGGCGTACAGGCTCTCACCGAGGCGGGAGGACGCCGGGTCCTCCGGTGTGGCCACGCGGACGTGGTGCCCCCGGTTGTGCTCGATGTAGAAGTGGCCGTAGAAGGTCGGTGCGAGCGTGATCTTGGCGAGCCAGCGCTCGTGCGACTCCTTCTTGTGGCCCAACTCGTGCGCGGTGTTGATGCCGATGCCGACGACACCCGCGATCGAGAGCGCCCACAGCGCCTTCTCCCACCACGGCAGCTCGAGATGGTCGGCCATCAGGTTGGCGCTCAGGTGCGCATCGCCCCAGCCACCGAGACCGACGTGGTTGAGCAGCCAGGCGAACGGGTTGCCCTCACCGATGATGTAGTAGCCGGCGAAGACGAGCGCGAACATGAGCGGCACGTAGGCGAACACGACCCAGCGGTAGTACTTGTCGTTCTCGAGCTGCTCGATGACCTCGTCCGGCGGGTTGCTCTGGTCCGTGCCCAGCATCAGGTCGAAGGCCGGGATGAGGAAGTTGACCAGGAACGGCGCGACCAGGGTGAAGCCCCACCAGCCGCCCGACGCGATGTAGGCCAGCGCGAACAGGACCCCGAAGCCGGGGACCATCAGTCCCCACAGCCACAGGTAGCGCTTCTTGTCCTTCCACTGCTCGGTGGATCCCTCGGGGATCGTCGAGCCGATGGCTGCTCCGGTCATGGTCCTGCCTCCTTGCACGCGGCGACGGTGCCGTTTGACAGAACGGTAGGACTTGTAAAGCAGTTTGACAAGAGGGATGAAGTTGTAAAGTTGCTGGATGCCAACGGTCAGCGGGCAGCAACCCGTACGCCGGTGCTGACGGGGAGCCGTTCGAAACCGCGGAGCACACGGGTCCCCCGTCGCTGCGGCGTACCCGTGACGTGGAGGTCGGGGTGGCGCTCGTAGAGGGCGCGCAGCGCGGCGGCCGCCTCCAGCCGGGCGAGACTGGCACCGAGACAGAAGTGCACCCCGGCGGAGAACGCGACGTGCTGGTCGGCGTTGGGTCGGGTGACGTCGAAGACCGCCGGGTCGCTGAAGACCGCGGGGTCGCGGTTGGCGCCGCCGAGGTAGAGCAGGATGCCGTGGCCCTTCTCGAACACCTTGCCCGCGACCTCGGTCTCGCGCAGCGCGATCCGCAGGGTCAGCTGGACCGGCGACTGGTGGCGCAGCACCTCGTCGACGGCGTTGCCCCAGCCGTCGGGGTTGTCGAGCAGCCAGCGGACCTGGTCGGGGTGCTGGTCGAGCAGCACGACGGCGTTGCCGATCAGGTTGACCGTGGTCTCGAAACCCGCCGCGAGCACGAGGAGACCGACCTGGTGCAGCTCGACCGGCTCCAGCTTGTCCGGTCCCTCCAGGAGGGTGAGTTGGCTGAGCAGGTCGTCGCCGGGATTGTCGGCGAGGCGGGCGACATGGCCGCGGAACCAGACGTGCATCTCGCGCAGCGCATTCTCGGCACGGCGGAACTGGGTCCAGGACAGGCCGGGGTCGAGCGTCACCGCAGCCTCGTTGCCGAGCGCGAGCAGACGCCCCCGGTCCTCCTCGCGGACGCCGAGCAGGTCGGCGATCACGGTGACCGGGAGCTGCGAGGCGTAGCGGTCGATCAGGTCGAAGCTCTCGGCGCCGTCGAGTCCGTCGAGCAACTCGGTCGCGACATCGGCGACCCGATCGCCCATCCGGCCGACCTTGCGAGCCGTGAACGCACGCGCCACCTGTTTGCGATAGCGGGTGTGCAGCGGCGGGTCCACGGCCAGCATCGACGGCGGATCGACCGGCCCCAAGGTGTCCGTGTCGATCACCTTGTGGTGCAGCCACTGCAGCGGTCCGGGCAGCTCGCCCTGCCCACCCGCCGTACCGAAGGCGTCACTGCGCAGCACCTCGTTGACGACACCGAGGTCGACGCTCGCCGAGATCAGCTTGTTGGCGCTGATCCGCCCGCGCGAGCGCAGTTCCTCGTACGCCGGGAACGGGTCGGCGCGCAGCTCGGGATCCATCACCATGCGACTGATCAGGTCGCCCTTGCCGGCGGCACGCTTGATCAACGTGCGCTGCAGCCCGTGCGCCAGCGCCCAGGCCGTGAAGGAGCGAGGGAGGTCGAGGGAACGTGCCAGATCAGGCGACCGCATGCGTCGTACCCAACTCGTCCGGGCGCTGGTTGTCCAGCGGCTCCAGCACCGCCAGCACGCCGCGGGCGCGGGCGACCAGCACCCGGCGCTGCTCCTCGAGCACCCGTTCCGGCAGGTGGGTGTCGAGCTGGGTGTGCATCGCGAGCCGCAGCCGGTAGCGCAGCGCGGCCAGCAGGCCGGCGCGGTCGCCGAAGATCTCGGCGAGTTCCTCGGTCCACGGCAGCACCGGGTTGTCGTCCTTCGCCAACTGCTCCTCGACGGCGCGCAGCGCCTGCCAGCGGGCATGGGTCTCGGTCCAGGTCATCGTCCTCACCGACCTCTCTGTCGGATCTGTTTCGGGGGGATGCATCGACCGTAGGCGCGGACGGGGCCGGTGGACATCGGACGACAGCAGGCACTCGACGTCCTACCTGGGGAGGAGTCGGGACGCCTCCCACGGCGTGATGCCAGAACTCGGGATGCTCCCTAGGCTGGGGACATGCTGCGCTGGTTGCGCGCCGGCATCGAGGCCAACCTCGACCGGCACCAGATCCTCTATCCCTGGTGGGTGCCGCTGGCATCCCACCTCGGGCAGGTGGCGGCGGTGCTGGTCAGCCTCGCGGTGCGCGACGCACTGTGGCCGCTGGACCCGCTGCTGGTCTGCGTTCCGCTGGTGATGGCCTCCGCCCTGCTCCAGTTCACGACCAGCCGGTGGCTGCCCTGGTGGGCTGACATCTCCGGCACGGTGATCGCCGCCTGCCTGCTGTTGGCCCGTCCCCCCGAGGGCGTCGTCGACTTCGCTCCGGCCATGCTCGCGCTCGCGACGGCCGAGATCACCGCCCGCGACGGTGTCCGCGAGGGCCTGTCCGTCGCCGCCATCGCGCAGGTGGTCCTGATCGGCGCAGCCCTGGGCCCCGGCCTGCAGGGCGCCCCGCTCTACACCTTCGTCCTGCTCCTCGGCTTCGTCGTCGGCTCGATGCTGCTGTGGCAGATGCGGGCGCTCATCGCCGAGCGGAAGGCCCACGAGCAGGCCTGGGACCAGGCGACCACGGCCGAGCGCGAACGGATCGCCCGCGACATCCACGATCTGGTGGCGCACTCGCTGAGCGTGACCCTGCTCCAGATCACCGGCGCCCGGCACGCCCTTCGCGACCTGCGTAACGCCTCCGGCCCCGAGGACACCGCGGAGGCCGTGGCCGAGATCGACGCCGCGCTCGCCGACGCCGAGCAGGTCGGGCGCCGCGCCATGGGCGACATCCGTCGCGCCGTGAGCTCCGTGGGAGCCTCCGAGCGCCATGCCCTGCCCGGCGCCGGCGACATCGCCGCACTCGTGCGGGAGATGTCGGGCGCCGGCCTCGCAGTGGAGTACGACGAACAGGGCGAGCCTGCGTCCCTGTCCGCTGCGGCAGGCCTCGGCCTCTATCGCATCGCCCAGGAGTCGCTGTCCAACGTGGTCAAGCACGCGGGACCCTCGGCGCCCGTGCGGATGGCGCTCGTCGTCAGCGGCGGGCAGGCTCGACTCCTGATCAGCAATCCGCTGCCCAGTGGACGGTCGCGATCCGACGGACTGGGCTCCGGACTGGCCGGGATGCAGGCGCGGGCCGCCCAACTGGGCGCCTCACTCGAAGCCGGCCCCCTCGACGGCGAGTGGCGCGTCGACGTACGCCTGGGTGGACGGGCGGGCCTGGAGCTCCCCTGCGGCCGCACCCTGGGAGCAAGCACGGCGAGCGGAGCCGGACCCGCCGGTAAGGTCCGAGCACGATGAACGACACCACCGACACCGGCACCGGCCCCGTGCGCGTCGTGCTGGTCGACGACCAGGAGCTGGTGCGTTCGGGGTTGCGACGGATCCTGCGCCGGCGCGACGGATTCGAGATCGTCGCCGAGTGCACCGACGGCGCCGAGGTCCCAGCGACGCTGGCAGAACTCGCCGGCAACAGAGGCGTCGATGCGGGTGTCGACGCGGGTGTCGACGCGGGTGTCGACGCGGGTGTCGATGCGGGTGTCGATGTCGTCGTGATGGACCTGCGGATGCGGGTGGTCGACGGCATCGCCGCGACCCGTGCCGTCGTGGAGAGCTGCGGCCCTCCCGTGCTGGTGCTCACGACCTTCGACGACGACGAGATGCTCTCGGGCGCATTGCGAGCCGGTGCGGCGGGCTTCCTGCTCAAGGACTCCTCGGCCGACGACCTGATCCGGGCGGTCCGGACCGTGGCGGGCGGCGGCAGCTGGCTCGACCCTGCGGTGACCGGCCGCGTGCTGGAGCGATTCCGTTCATCCGCGCCCGCGCCGAGTCGTGCCGACGAGGGCCGCACCGCGGCGCTGACCGCCCGTGAGGTGGAGGTGCTGCGAGCCATGGCGATCGGACGCAGCAACGGCGAGATCGCAGCCGACCTGGTCATCTCCGAGCTCACCGTGAAGAGCCATGTCGGTCGGATCTTCACCAAGCTCGGACTGCGGGACCGCCCTGCCGCGATCGTGTTCGCCTACGACCACGGGCTGGTCGCTCCCCTCCGACCCGGCAGAAACTAGCGTCGAAAACTCGCCGACCCGGCAGAAACTAGCGCCAGAAACGCGTCGACCCGGCAGAAACTGGCCTCGTTGCGAGCCACTTTCTGCCGGGTCGACGGTATTTGCGCGCTCCTTCGTGCCGGGTCGGCGTCAGGCGGAGGGAGTCCCGTCCAGCTCGCCGGACACGGCGCCGTCGGCAGCCTTGCCGACCGACTTCTTGATCAGCGACTCGAGGTCGAGACCGGTGGACGTCTTGAGCATCTGCAGGGTCTGGGTGACGTTGTCGGTGACCTGCTTGGGCAGGGCGCCCGCACCGTCGGTGGAGAGCACGGTGAGCTGGTCGATCGCGGCGATCGGCGAGGCGACCTCCTTGGCGATCTGCGGCAGCACCTCGATCAGCATCTGCAGGACGGCGGCGTCGTTGTAGTGCGCGAACGCCTCGGCGCGCTTGTCCATCGCCTCCGCCTCGGCCTGGCCGACGGCGAGGGTCGCGGCGGCCTGCGCCTCACCTTCGGCGCGGGTGGCCTCCGCCTCCGCGACACGGCGGGCCTTCTCGGCCTC
>JASLDK010000222.1 GCA_030145945.1 Nocardioides sp. | reverse complement strand
GGCGGCCAGACGGCGGAGCAGGCTCGCCTGATCCTCGGTCACGACGGGCTCGTCGGTGACGATGAGCAGGATCGTGCGGAGGCGGATCGTGCGAACAACATGACGAAGCAGTGCCGTGAGATCGCCCGGGGGGCCGTCCGCCGAGATCGCGTCGTGCGCCGTCGCGAGAAGCCGCTCCAGGTGGAGCTCGCCCCCGGCCGGACGGGAGACGTGCTGGGCGTCGGCGTCACCGTGGACGAGCTCGACGACGTCGCCCTGCTGGACCGCGAGATACCCGGTGATCCCGGCAACCATGATCGCCAGATCCCGCTTGGAGGCAGGGGATTCGCCACCCGCGGCAGCGTCGGGACCGATGCCGGCGAGCGCAGCCATGCTGCGGCCGGTCGAGATGCACAGCAGGACCGTGTGCTTGCGCTCGGCGACATAGCGCTTGACCAGCAGTTGCCGGCTTCGCGCCGATGCCTTCCAGTCGATGTCCTTGACATCGTCACCGCGGACGTATTCGCGCAGGTCGTTGAAGTCGATGCCGCGCCCTGCATGGATCGCGGCGTACTCACCCTCGAGCAGCCCGCGCACCTTGCGGTGGGCATGGATCGAGAGGCGCGACTTGATGCGCGTGAGGTGGGCGGTCATTTCGGCAGGGATCAGGGGGTCGGGATCGCCCGGAAGATCGCGTCGATGATCGTCTCGGGCCGGACCCGGTCGGCGAGGGCCTCGAAGCTGAGGTGCAGGCGGTGCCGCAGCACACTGTGTCGCAGCTCGCGGACGTCCTCGGGGATGACGTAGTGACGGCCCTGGACGACCGCGATCGCCCGCGCGGCCTGGAAGAACGCGATGGACCCACGGGGGCTCGCACCGATCTCGACGTAGTTGCCGAGCTCCGGACCGAGCAGCGCGGTGACATCGCGGGTCGCCCGCACGACGGAGGCGATGTAGCGGCGGATCGCCGGGTCGACGTAGACCCGACGGACCAGATCCTGAAGGTCCGCGACCTCCTGGGTCGAGATGACGGGGGCGACGTCGCTCATGTGTTGGCCGAGGGTGCCGTCGTCGATCCGCTCCAGCACCATCAGCTCGTCGGCCTCGCTCGGATAGTCGACGATCTCCTTGAGCAGGAAGCGGTCCATCTGGGCGTGAGGGAGGACGTAGGTGCCCTCCTCCTCGATCGGGTTCTGCGTGGCCAGCACCATGAACGGATCCGGCAGCGGGTGGATCGTGCCCGCGATCGACGTCTGCCGCTCCTGCATCGCCTCCAACAGCGCCGACTGGGTCTTCGCGCTCGCGCGGTTGATCTCGTCGAGCAGCACGAAGTTGGCGTGCACCGGACCCAGTTGGGTCTCGAACTCGTGGCGTCGCGGGTCATAGACCTGGGTGCCGATGATGTCGCTGGGCAACAGGTCGGGCGTGCACTGGATGCGGGCGAAGCGCGCACTCACCGCCTGCGCCAAGGTCGATGCTGCCAGCGTCTTGGCCAGTCCGGGGACGCTCTCCAGCAGCACGTGGCCCTCGGACAGGAGGGTGACCAGGAGCGCGGTGCGCACCTGGTGCTGTCCCACCACGCGACTCGAGAAGGAGTCCGAGACCTTGGTGATCGACTCGGTGGCGCTGGCCAGCTCGGCGGCGGTGAGCGGAGTGCCGGGCGCGGCAGGCGCCCGGCGGGTGGTGCTCGCGGGGCCCGAGAGCGCGTCGTCGACATGCGTCATGGGGCCCAACCTACCCAGCCGCTGGGCGCCGAATCAGCGCGGTGGATCCGGGCCCTCAACGCAGCAGGCGGGCGCGCAGGTCCTCGTCACGGCGCAGCCGGACCAGGTCGCGCTCGCGGCGTTCGGCCACCACGGCCATCAGCACCAGCTCGGGCGGGGCGCCGGGGGGTGGAGGCGGGGCGACGTACGGCAGGACGTCGGCGAGCAACGCCCTCCCCACGCGCTCACGCGAAACAGGGTCGAGCGTGCCGAGGCGACCCAGGAACTGACGCACGGCGAGTGCGGTCCCGGTCGGCAACGTCGCCAGATCGGTACGCCGGGCCCACGCAGCGAGTGCCGGTGGCATCGGCGGCGGCTGGGGGAGACGGAGCGGCACCCGCTGCCGCACGACGTACGTCCCTGCTGCGTAGTCGCCGAGTCGCTTGCCACGGGTCGACAACATCACCGAGAAGAACGCGGGCGCGCCCGAGAAGACGTAGATCTCGACGAATCCGATCAGTGCGCGCACCAGGGCGTGCTGGAAGCTGATCGGGCCGCCGTCATCGCGCACCGTCCGCAGCCCGAGCGCGAGCTTCCCGAGCGAGCGGCCGCGGGTCAGCGTCTCGAGCGTCGTGGGGATGACGAGGAAGGTGAGGACCATCGTCAGCACCACCGCGAGACCGAAGACGGCCCCGTCGGCGAACGACGTCGCCGCCACGTTGAGCACGATGAACAGCACCGCGAAGGTGACCACGGTGACCGCGATGTCGATCAAACCGCTGGCCATCCGCAGCCCCAGCGAAGCCGCCGGAAGGTCGAGCGCGACACCCTCGCCGGTGACGAGGTCGTCGGCAGTGACGGTGGCGAAGTCGGAGTGGGACATCGCCAGCAACCCTAGCCGCGGTCGTAGGCTCTGTCCGTGCCGCGCATCGACCTCGACGCCTATGTGGCGACCCACGCCCCCTCGTGGGTGCGGCTCGAGCAGTTGCTGCGCACCCGACGCCGCACGGGCGCCGAGGCGGACGAGCTGGTGGACCGCTACCAGCAGGTCGCGACCCACCTCTCCGTCGTCCGCACCTCTGCTCCGGACGGCGAGCTCGTCGCCCACCTCTCGTCCCTGCTGGGGCGGGCGCGGATCGCGATGCTGGCCTCGCGCGTGCCGAGTTGGCGTGGTGTGACGGGCTTCTTCACCGAGCGCTTCCCGGCCGCGCTCTACCAACTTCGCTGGTGGTGGCTGGCCTGCGTGGCCGGCAACGTCGTGGTGACCGCGGTGATGATGATCTGGCTCGCTCACCACCCGCAGGTGGAGCAGAACCTGCTCTCGCCGCAGGAGGTCGACCAGCTCGTCAACAGCGACTTCGAGAGCTACTACAGCGAGAACGCCGCCAGCGCGTTCGCGACGCACGTGTGGGTCAACAACTCCTGGGTGAGCGCGCTGTGCATCGCTCTGGGCATCCTCGGACTGCCGGTCATCTATCTGCTGTTCCAGAACGTCGCGAACCTCGCGATCGTGGGGTCGATCATGATGCGCCACGACCGCGGCGACCTGTTCTGGGGCCTGATCATCCCGCACGGACTGCTCGAGCTCACCTGCGTCTTCGTTGCCGGCGGGGTGGGGCTGCGGCTGTTCTGGTCATGGATCGAGCCGGGGGAGTCGACGCGGGCCGCGTCGCTGGCGCGAGCGGGACGGACCGCCGTGACCGTCGCCCTGGGCCTGGCCGTGTGTCTGTTCGTCAGCGGCATGATCGAGGGATTCGTGACGCCCTCACCGCTGCCCACCTGGGCGCGGATCGCGATCGGCATCCTGGCCGAACTGGTGTTCCTCGCCTACGTCTTCGTGATCGGTCGCGCGGCCGCCTCGCGGGGTGTCACCGGCGATCTGTCGGCGTCGCTGCTGGAGGACCGGGTCGCCACCCAGGCCTGAGCCTTTCGCCCCAAACTGTCGGCTCTAGGCTGACCGCATGAGCCGGGCGATCGTGGTGGGTGGCGGGATCGCCGGTCTGACCGCCGCCCGCGACCTCGCAGAGGCGGGGCACGACGTTCTCGTGCTGGAGGCGAGCGACCGGGTCGGCGGCAAGCTGCGTGCGGGCATCGTCGCAGGGGTGAGGGTCGATGTCGGCGCGGAGGCGATGCTCCACCGTCGGCCCGAGGGCTCCGTCCTGGCGCGTACGGTCGGGCTCGACGTGGTGCATCCGACGACCGCGAGCTCGCGGGTCTGGACCCGCGGTGCCCTGCGTCCGCTGCCGCGCACCGTCATGGGCGCACCGCTCGACGCCGACCAGCTCGCGGCATCCGGGATCCTCTCCGCGCACGGACTGGCAGCCGCACGGGCCGGGTTCGACGGCGAGCCGGTGGCGGACGAGGGGGATGCGTCGGTCGGCGACCTCGTCGCCCAACGGTTCGGCGACGAGGTCGTGGACCGGCTCGTCGAGCCCCTGCTCGGAGGGGTGTACGCCGGAGCGGCCCGCCGGATCTCGGCACGATCCGCGGCACCCCAGCTGGTCGACCTCCTCGCCCGTGAGGACTTCGCACTGCCTGCGGCACCAGTTGGCGCGACGACCGCGCCGGTGTTCGGCGGGATCGAGGGCGGCATGTGGCGGCTGCCCGCGGCGCTCGCCGACGACCTCAGGGGCCGCGCCACGGTCGACCTTCGCTGCAACACGCCGGTGATCTCGGCGCGTCGTGACGGCAGCGGTTGGATCGTGGCCCTCCCGGCGGGTGAGGAGAGCGCTGATCTGCTCGTCCTCGCCACGCCCGCCGCGCCAACCGCGCGGCTGCTCACAGACATCGCGCCCGTCGCGGCCACCATCCTGCAGGAGATCGCCTACGCGTCGGTCGCCCTGGTCACCCTCGCCTTCCGCAAGGACGACCCCGGCGTGGCCGAAGCGCTGGACTCCGGCGCATCCGGTTTCCTCGTCCCTCCCGTCGACGGCCGGCGGGTCAAGGCATCCACCTTCTCCTTCGCCAAGTGGGACTGGGTCCGCGTCGCGGGGGGTGACCTGCTGATCCTGCGCACCTCGCTCGGACGACACGGGGAGGAGCAGACCCTGCAGGTCCCCGACACCGCGTTGGTCGCGGCCTCCCTCGCCGATCTCCGCGACGCCACCGGCCTGATGGCGGCACCTGTCGACGCGGTCGTGCAACGCTGGGGCGGCGCGCTGCCGCAGTACTGGACCGGCCATGCGGAGCGGGTCGGACGTGTCCGGTCGGCGCTGGTCGGCGTACCTGATCTCGAGGTGTGCGGTGCCGCCTATGACGGCGTCGGCATCCCCGCCACCATCGGCTCAGCCCACCGCGCGGTCGCGAGCCTGCTGGCCTGAAGCCCCGTGTCCGACGGCGGTGGAGCGAACCTTGCCCCGTTGTCCCTGTCCCGCGGGACAGCGGGCCCGGGATGGTCCTGCCATGACAACGCACACCCAGATCCCTCCGACCGCCCTCGACCACACCACGGCCCACGAGCCGGACGACCGCTCGACCTCCAAGACCCCCACCGGTTGGGCCCTCGCCGGCCTCGGCTCCGGCCTCGCCGGCGTCGGGATGGTGGTGACGTCCTCGATGATCGACGCCGTCTACAACGACAAGTACGCCGGTGACGCCGTCGCCATCTCGCGGCGGCTCGGCGACCTCGTGCCGCAGATGCTGGCCTTCCACCTGACGTCCATGGTCAGCGCCGTGCTGATGGTGGTGTTCGCGGCCGGCCTGTTCCGGCGCCTGCGGGCCACGACCGGAGCGGACAGCGTGCTTGCGCTGGTCGCCTTCTCCGGCGTCCTGATCACCGCGGTCATGCTGATCGTCGGCACGTCCCTCGACACCGAGTTCATCTTCGCCGCCGGGGACCCCGACCTCGTGGTCCCCGAGGACGCCGCGATGTTCAACCACTGGGTCGGCACCGTGCCGTGGTGCTGGGGGTTGCTCGGCCTTGCAGGCCTCGCCCTGTTCGGCGCCGCTCGTCGCGGCGGCATCCCACGATGGATCGGGTTGGTCGGCCTGCTCGGCGGTGGCCTGACCCTACTGCTCGGGATCTCCCCGCTGCAGTACATGGCAGGAATGACCGGTCCGATCGGCCTGATCGTCATCTCGCTCGGGTTCCTCGCGGGTGACAAGGCCTTCCGCGGCGCTCGCCGTACCCGGTCGTGACCCGACTGAACACCAATTCCGCCGGTCCGCGCCACATCGGTGCGGACCGGCGCCACAATGTGCCGGTGCACCCCAGGGTTCAGGATCGACACGAGGCGGGCCATCCGGCGCCCGCCTCGCGACCGCGCGGCTCCATCGCCGCCGCGGTCCTCGCCATCCCGGCGCTGTGCCTGGCGCTCGGTGGTCTCGGCGCCTGGCTCGACGCCGGCGCGCCGCCGACCGGCCCCGGACAGGACATCGCCGGTGGTCCCGGTTGGCCATGGCAGCTGATCGGTGTGGCCCTGAGCGTCCTCGCCGTGATCGTGCTGTGGCACGACCGACGCCAGACGTTCGGTTGGCTGCTCGCCTTCTCCGGCCTGTTCTGGACCCTCGACGGGCTGTCGCAGAGCTATGTGGGGGCTGGTCTCACGGCCACCTCTGCCTGGCCGGGGATGACCTTCGCGCTGTGGTTCCTGCTGCGGTTCACGTCCTACCTGACGTCGGTGACCGCGGTCATGCTGCTGATCTTCCCCACCGGACGCTTCCTGCCGGGACGGTGGGTGATCGCCTCCCGGTGCGCCGTCGTGGCGATGATCCTCAGCGGGCTGGCCTTCATCGTCGTCCCCGCCGAGGGCGACCAGGCCGTCGACAACCTGCCAGCAGGAGTCGATGCAGACCCGACGTCCCTGGGATTCCTGGTCGGCCACGGCCCGCAGGTCTCCTCGGTCGGACTCGCACTCGGCATCGCCGGGTTCTTCTTCTCGCTGCTCACCGTCGTCGTCCGCTACCGCCGCTCCCGCGGCCTCGAGCGCGACCGCATGCGCTGGTTGCTGTGGAGTGTCGTGGTCATCGTGGCGGTGGTGGTCGCCACCGCTGCGTTCTCCCTGCCCGGCGGCAGCTATCTCGGCGCGGTCAGTGCCGCCGTGGTTCCGCCCGCGGCGATGACCATTGCCATCGTCCGGCCGACACTGGTGCCGATCCAGGACCTGCTCGCCCGCACCCTCGTCCTCGCCGCCGTCCTCGTCACCCTGATCGCGGCCGACGCCGCGCTTCTCGGCCTGCTCACCGTCGTGCTCGCCGACGACCTGACCCGACCGCAGGTCGTCGGCGTCGTGCTCGTGGTCGCGATCTTGCTCTACGGGCCGTTGCGCCAGTGCCTCTCGGCAGCGGTACGCCGGATGATGCTCGGCGAGCGGGGCAACAGGTACGACGCCGTGGCCGGTCTCGCCTCGACGTTGGAGAGCACCGACGACTCCACCGAACAACTCGCCGCGGTCGCGCGTGCGGTGGCCACCGCGTTCGGGATCGGATTCGTCAGCGTCGAGGTTGATCGTGGCCACGGCGAGCGACTCGTCACGACGCTGGGTGACCGACCGGCAGAGGTCCGTGTGCTGCCGATCACCTGGCGCAGCGCGCCCGTCGGGCGGTTGGTGCTGCCGGCGCGCGGTCTGCGCAGCAGGCTCACCCGGCAGGACGAGGAGCTGCTCGGAGACCTCGTCCGACAGGCCGCGACCGCCGCCAGGACCGCTCAGTTGGCCCAAGAGGTCCAACTCAGTCGAGAGCGTCTGGTCACTGCCCGCGAGGAGGAGCGGCGCCGGATCCGGCGAGACCTGCATGACGGTTTCGGTCCCGCGCTCAGCGGCATCGTCTTCCAACTCGAGGCCGTGCGGATGACCATCGAGCGCGACCCGGCCGCCGCCCGCGCCCAGGTGGAGACGGTCAGTGGCCAGGTGCAGGACGTCGTCGCCGACGTACGACGCCTGGTGCACGACCTGCGTCCGCCGGCCCTCGACGACCGCGGGCTGGTCGGTGCGCTGAGACAGCAGGCCGACCACCTCGGCGTACCCCTGGAGGTCAGGGCGCCCGCGGACCTGCACCT
Source organism: Nocardioides sp. (assembly GCA_030145945.1). Taxonomy (GTDB): domain Bacteria; phylum Actinomycetota; class Actinomycetes; order Propionibacteriales; family Nocardioidaceae; genus Nocardioides. The sequence continues at coordinate 7,531 of JASLDK010000222.1, read as the reverse complement.
TCCGGCAGCCGTGGAAGTGGCCGCCTTCCGGATCGCGGGGGAGGCGTTGACCAATGTCGCCCGGCATGCCGACGCGACGCGGGCGCGCCTGACGGTCGAGACGCTGCCCGACCAGCTCGTGGTCGAGGTCGGCGACGACGGCCGGGGCATTGCGGCGGACCGCCGGGCCGGCGTGGGCCTCGCGAGCCTGCGCGAACGCGCCGCCGAACTCGGCGGCACCACCACCATCACCAGCCCAGCGGGCGGCGGCACCGTCGTTCGCGCACTCCTTCCGTTGAGGACAGCGCCATGAACGCACACCACGACATGATCCGGGTGGTCATCGTCGACGACCACCAGATCGTCCGGGACGGCCTCGTCGCCCTCCTCGGGGCACTCGACGGCATCGAGGTCGTCGGCTCGGCCGCCGACGGTCGTGAGGCGCTGCACGTCGTGGAGGAGACGGACCCCGACCTGGTGGTGATGGACATCCAGATGCCCCACCTCGACGGCATCGAGGCGACGCGCTTCCTCACCGGGCGCAACGCCTCCCTGCGCGTGGTGATGCTGACGATGAACGAGGACGACGACACCGTGCTCGCGGCGATCCGGGCGGGTGCCTGCGGCTATCTGCTCAAGGGATCGGGCGCCGACGAGGTGCAGCACGCCCTTCGGGCGGCGGCTGCCGGAGGCATGGTGTTCGGCGCCAGCCTCGCGGCGAAGGTCGCCGGATTCTTCGCCGGAGTCACGTCCACGGCACCCGTCGTGGACGATGATCCCTTCCCCGAGCTCACCGAACGGGAGCGCGACGTCCTGCAGCGGATCGCCGCCGGCCGCAGCAACGACGAGATTGCCGCCGCGCTCTTCGTGTCCAACAAGACCGTCCGCAACGCCGTCTCGGGGATCTACGCCAAGCTGCACGCGACCGGCCGTGCCGACGCGATCGTCCGGGCGCGCGAGGCGGGGTACGGCCGCTGAGCCACGAGATCGCCATCACGTCGAGGAGGCCGCCCGCGGCCGTCACGACACCCCCGGCAGAATGGTGCCTATGGCAGACCAGGACCCGCAGGCGCACATCAAGTCCAACGCGGCCAAGATCAACGAGCTCAACGACACCGTCCGCTTCACCATGTGGTCGGTGTTCAAGCTCGAGCAGACGTTGGGCGCTGACGAGCAGGTCCGCGCGGACGAGGCCGCCGAGTTGGAGGCATTCCTTGCCGACCTCGGCGCGCAGGACGTGGTCGTGCGGGGGATCTACGACGTCGCGGGCCTGCGCGCCGACGCTGATCTGATGATCTGGTGGCATGCGGCCACGAGTGACCAGTTGCAGGACGCCTACCACCGTCTGCGTCGCACCGCCTTCGGTTCGCGGCTCGCGCCCGTGTGGTCCCAGATGGCGCTGCACCGTCCCGCTGAGTTCAACCGCAGCCACCTGCCGGCGTTCCTCGCCGACGAGCGGTCCCACGACTACGTCGCGGTCTATCCCTTCGTCCGTTCGTATGAGTGGTACCTCCTCGACGACGCCGAGCGTCGTCGCCTGCTCGCCGAGCACGGCCAGATGGCACGTGGCTATCCCGACGTCCGCGCCAACACGGTGCCGAGCTTCGCGCTCGGAGACTACGAGTGGATCCTCGCGTTCGAGGGTGATGACCTGACCCGGATCGTCGACCTGATGCGGCACCTGCGCGGCTCGGAGACCCGCCGCCACGTCCGCGAGGAGGTCCCGTTCTACACCGGTCGTCGGATCAGCTTCGGCGACCTGCTGCAGCGTCTTCCCTGACCCGCGGCCCGGAGAACCAGCCGCAGTCCAGCAGCCGGAGGAACAGCCAGGCCGGTGCCGTGGCGAGCCAGATCGCCGTCAGGGTGACGCCGGCGCGCTGGACCAGGCCGAGACCGATCGAGTTGCCGTTGAGCAACAGACTCGCGGTGAGGACGGCGTCGATCGCACCGCAAACAGCAGCGGTCACGCCCACCAGCAGCAGGGTGCGGCGCCGGGTGGCGTCGGCCCGGACCGCGCGCAGTGCGAGCGCGCAGGTCCCGAGGACGACCAGGAAGGCGATCGTCTCCAGCAGGCTCGAGATGCCGTGGGGCTCGCTCACCTTGGCCCACCACGCCCCGGTGCCGGGGTCCGGCATGTCGTCGCCGAACGTGTAGGGGTCCGCGAGGGGGCTGGCCGCCTCGAACACCGTGCACACGGCCAGCAGCAACAGGGGCGTCCACACCGCTGCGAACCTGCGCGTCTGCGCCCACGCGAGCACCACGCCCACCCCCAGGAGGGCGCCCGCCGCGAGGTCTGCCCACCGGAACAGCTCGTGGTAGGGCTGACCGGGGGAGGAGAGCTCGCTGATGAAGCTCGACGTCAGATCGGCGTGGACGGGGAGCGCGAGCTGCATCACCCAGTCGGCGTACCCGAGCCCGCCCAGGGCCAGCAACGCGACGGTGAGCGCGCACAAGGACCGATTCACGTGTGCTCCCGACCGGACGGCCGCACGAGCGGGAAGGCGATGGTGGCGCGGATCGGCTCACCCGACAACAGCATGAGCAGGCGGTCGACGCCGAGACCGAGGCCACCGGTGGGCGCCATGCCGAACTCGAGGGCCTGCAGGAACTGCTCGTCGACGACCATCGCCTCCGGGTCGCCGCCCGCGGCCAGCAGGGACTGCTGCTCGAGCCGGCGACGCTGCTCGACCGGATCGGTGAGCTCGCTGTACGCCGTTCCCAGCTCCATGCCGAAGGCCACCAGGTCCCAACGTTCGGCCAGTTCCGGAATGTCGTCGCGGGCCCGGGTGAGCGGACACACCGAGGTCGGGAAGTCCGTGTAGAACGTCGGGTGGACGGTCGTCGGCTCGACGAGGAGCTCATAGAGCTCCAGCACGATCTGATCAGCCGACAGTTCGGCCGCGGCGATCCCGTGCGCTGCGGCGACGGGCCGCAGCTCGTCGGCGGGCGTGCGCCAGTCCAGGGGTACGCCGACGGCGGCCGCGACCGCGTCGTGGACCGTGATGACCGGCCACTCGCCGTCGATCGCCACCTGCTCGTGCTCGCCGTCCTCGCTGGGCCGCACGAGGTAGGCGCTGCCGTGCACGGCGATGGCTGCGTCGATGACGAGCTGCCGACACAGGTGCCGCATCGTCGTGTAGTCGCCGTAGGCGTCGTACGCCTCGAGCGCCGTGAACTCGGGGTTGTGCGTGCGGTCGGCGCCCTCGTTGCGGAAGACCCGGCCGAGCTCGTAGACCTTCTCGACGCCGCCGACACACAGCCGCTTGAGGTAGAGCTCGGGGGCGATCCGCAGGGACAGCGGGAGGTCGTAGGCGTTGCTGTGGGTGTTGAAGGGGCGTGCGTTGGCGCCGCCGTGGACGGGGTGGAGCACCGGGGTCTCGGCTTCGAGGAATCCCTGACGGTGCAGCGATTCACGGATCTCGCGCAGCACGGTGGAGCGTCGGCGGAGCTGGCTGCGGGCGTCGTCGCTCATGGCGAGGTCGACATGGCGCTGCCGCAACCGCAGCTCGGGGGCGAGGGGGCCGTTGACCCGTCCGGGCAGCGGGTGGAGACACTTGGCCTGCATCCGCCATGACGTGGCCAGGACTGAGCGTTCGCCGCGTCGGCTCACGCCCGGGGTGCCGTGCAACTCGACGAGGTCGCCGAGGTCGCAGAACTCGAGGAAGCGGCCGAGTGCGGGTTGGACGGCCGACTCCTCCAGCACGCACTGGACGGTCCCGGCCCAGTCACGCACATCGACGAAGACGACTCCGCCATGGTCGCGGATCGCGACGAGTCGACCCGCGACCACGACGTCCGTTCCGTCGGGTCGGGCGAGTGCATCCACTGTGCTGACGGGGCGTTCGACGGCCTTGGGATAGGGGTGGTCACCCGCCTGGGCCATCGCGTTCATCCGGTCCATCCGGATCCGGACCTGTTCGGGGCGACGTTGTCCGCGAGTCCGCAGGTCGCGGTGCGCGGCCACTGCCTCGATGATCTCGTCAGCCCGATCCGCGGACAGGTGGGCGGGGATGAGCGGCCGACGGGTCCGCAACCTGTTGGGGACGTCGAGGAAGCCCTCGGCGATGCCCGCGGCGACCCCGATCCGAACGACCATCCGGGCATCGTCGTAGCAGAGGAAGCGGGGGAACCAGGTCGGCTCGAACTTCACGTTGGACCGGTAGAGCGCCTCGAGCTGCCACCACTTCGACAGGACCAGCAGGACCCTGCGCCAGCCCCGCAGGATCGGGCCGGCGCCGATCCGCCCGCCCTCCTCGAAGACCGAGCGCAACACCGCGAAGTTGAGGGAGATCCGCGCCACCCGGTGCTCAGGTCCGCGCTCAGCGAGGGTGCTGACGAGGAACTCGATCACACCGTTGGGCGCGTTCGGATCGCGGCGCATGAGGTCGAGCGAGATGCCCGAGCCGCCCCACGGCACGAAGGACAGCAGCGCAAGGACGGTTCCGTCCGGTGCGAGCGCCTCCGCAAGCAGGCAGTCACCATCCGCGGGGTCGCCGAGTCGGCCCAGCGCCATGGAGAAGCCGCGCTCGGGCTCCTCGCCGCGCCACTGCTCGGCCAGGTCGGCCACCTCGGCGAGTTCCTCGGAGGAGAGTTGACTGTGGCGGCGGATCCGCACGGTGACGCCGTGCCGGCGGTTTCGGCGTACCGCCTTCTGGATGGGGCGAAGGGCGGGCCGACGACGGTTGAAGTCGGCCACCTCGATGATCGCCTCGTCGCCGAGTTGGAGCGCGGTCAGGCCTGCGCGCGCATATTGCTGGGCACCCTTCTCGCTCGCACCGAGGACGCCCTGCGACCACCCGTGTTCGACGGCGAACGCCTGCCAGCGTTCGATCGCGGACGCCCACGATCCGGGCTCGCCGATCGGGTCGCCACTGGCCAGGCAGACACCGACCTCGACCCGGTAGAGGATGACGGCTCGGCCATCAGTGGAGAAGATCGCGGCCTTGTCGTGGCGGGTGCCGAAGTAGGCCAGCGAGTCGTGACGCCCGTATTCGTCGATCAGGGCGCGAACGGCCCGGTCCTCGTCGCGATTCAGGGTCGCGCTCAGCGCCTGCGTCTGGAAGACGACGGCGAACGACCCCAGCAGGGAGACCGCGCCGAGGAAGCCGAGCAGGTCGCTGACCCAGTCGTCCGGTCGGCCGGAGAACGCGCGCGGTCCGACGATGCCGCCGGTGACCCGGTTGATCGACCATGGCAGCCGCTCAGCGAACGGCAGGGTTCCGTGGAAGACCTCGAGGAGGGCGAAGCCGATGGCCGCGCTCACGGCAATGCACGGGATGAGGATCGCGATGGCCTTGATCACCGAGCGGGAGCGGACGCGAGTGGTGAAACCGCTGCGCGAGAGCAGGACGACCACCAGCAGGAGGATGGCGATGACGACGCCGGGCGTGCTCCGGGTGCGGGTGGTCAACTCGCCCACGGCATCGACCAGGTTGATCGCCAGTGCAACCACGAGGACGCGCCACCCGGCACGCTTGCGGGTGCTCAGTGCGGCGGCCAGAAGTCCGAGGAAGGCGGCATAGGCCAGGTTGGGGAGGACGAGCACGGCATTCTCGCCGAACCAGACCAACTCCGGCCTGATGGCTCGGCGGAGGGGAATGATCAGCGCGGTGATCAGGCTGGCGGCGGCCCACAGCGCCACGATCGTCGCACTGATCGACGGAACCCGTCGGGCGAGGACGTCCAGGGAACGCCGGATCGCGTTGGAGGTCGCTGGCTCCGTTCTCGTGGACACATTGGCACTTTAGAGGTTGTGGGTATGCGTTCCCGACTCGTCGCGAGTGGCGGTCATGTTTGCAAAGTCTATTGACTTACTACATTATTGAGTCATGACCCAGCTCACCGTTCTCCCCCTCCTGGAGGTCGTTCGCCAGCACGCTGCCGATCCCGACCTCCACCATCTCCTCGACCACGACCCCCAGGGGCGATCGTGGATCCGCCTCCTCACCACCGACGACTACGAGCTCTGGTTGATCTCGTGGCCGGTCGGTGCGGCAACCGACTGGCACGACCACGGCTCGTCGTCGGGTGCCTTCACCGTCCTGGAAGGACAGCTCACCGAGCACACCTTCGACGGCGGTCTCCAGCTGACCGACCTCGGTCCCGGCGACAGCTTGGCCTTCGCCGCCGGGTACGCCCACGACGTCCGCAACTCCGGTGACGTCCCGGCCCTGTCGTTGCACGCCTATTCGCCGCGCCTGCGCTCCATGACTCGGTTCAAGTTCCGTGGCGACCGGCTCGAGGTCCTCGGCGTCGAGTGGGCCGGGGAGGAGTGGTGAGGTACGCCGGGATCGGCGCCATGCTCGACGACGCGCGCTCGCGTCTCGACCGGATCTCCGCACGCGCCGCCTTCCAGGAGCTCGTCGCCCTCGACGGACTCCTTGTCGACATCCGGCCGGCCGCCCAGCGCGCCCGCGAGGGTGAGGTGGCTCGGTGGCTCCCGCTGCAGGTGATCGAGCGCAATGTCCTGGAGTGGCGCTTCGACCCTGCCAGCGATGCCCGGCTCCCGGAGGCGGCGTACGACCGACGGGTGATCGTGCTGTGCCAGGAGGGCTACACCTCCTCACTCGCTGCCGACTCGCTGCGCGGGATCGGCATCGAGCGGGCGACCGACGTGATCGGCGGCTTCGCGGCCTGGCGCGCGGCAGGGATGCCGGTCGCCTCCCACGCACCCACCGCCCCCATCGCCGCCTGAGTACGCTGGAACACATGGGTTACGAGGTCGAGAAGACGGACGAGCAGTGGCGCGCCGAGCTGACGCCCGAGGAATACCAGGTGCTCCGTCAGGCCGGCACCGAGCGCGCCTTCACCGGCGAATACACCGACACCGAGACCACCGGCGTCTATCGCTGCAAGGCCTGCCAGACCAAGCTCTTCGAGTCGGCGACGAAGTTCCACTCCGGCTGCGGCTGGCCGAGTTTCTACCAGCCGATCAGTGACACCGTCGAATACATCGAGGACAACTCGCACGGCATGAAGCGGGTCGAGGTCCGCTGCGCCAACTGCGGATCGCACCTGGGCCACGTCTTCCCCGACGGCTTCGGTACGCCGACCGGCGACCGCTTCTGCATCAACTCGATCAGCCTCACCCTCGAGCCCACGCAGGGCTGACCCGGAGGTCGAAGAGGTCGCGCAGGTCGGGGAGGCCGCGCAGCGACCGTCACGAGACCCAAGGGAACCGATGCGCTCCCCGGGGGCGTCTTCCAAACATGGATCGACTCGCCGCCATACCTGTGCTGGCCCTGCTGCTGATGCTGACCGCCTGCTCGGGGGAGGACCGCAGCGCGGGCGCTCAACGGGCTCATCCTTCGCTTGCCCCGGCGCCGACCGCTTCGATCGGTACGGCGGCAACTGCCCTGCCGCCCGCGCCGGTCCCTGCCGGCAAGGTGTTCACCGTCGGGCTGCACATGGTGCGTGACGACGGCAGCGGACCGCAACTGTGTGGGGGGATGGTCTGGGACACCTATCCGCCGCAGTGCACCGGTCTCTCCCTCGCTGACTGGGCCTGGAAACATCACCCGGGGTTCGAGAAGCAGAGGATCGACGGTCAGGG
>JASLDK010000209.1 GCA_030145945.1 Nocardioides sp. | reverse complement strand
GCGCCGGTCCGGGTGCCGCGGCCGAAACCGGTGGCGGCGAGTGAGGCGGACGACCTCCGGATCCGGCTGCGCAATGACGCGCTCGCCTCCCACGGGTGGCCGGCCGGAACCGAGCTGCTGGTGTCGTCGGGGCGTCGGCCGCGTCGCGGGGAGGTCGCCCTGGTTCGTGAGGGCGGTCGGCTCAAGATCGGTGTCCTCGAGGTGCAGTTCGGACGCTCGGCGCTGCGCACCGATCACGGCGCGACACTGCTCGGCTCGTCCGCGCGGATGGTCGGCGTCGTCACGGTGGCCGGTGCACCCCTCGACGGCATGCCCACGCTCACGCCGCCCACCGGTTGAGGCAGGCTGGACCCCATGAGCCCTGACCTGCTGCTGGCACGACGCGACCTGGAGTTCCTGCTGCACGAGTGGCTGCAGGTCGAGGGTTTGACCGATCGCGAGCGGTACGCCGAGCACAGCCGCGACACATTCGATGCAGTGCTGGATCTGTCGGCCGAGGTCGCCGCTGCCCACTTCGCTCCGCACAACGCCCTCAGCGACGCCAACGAGCCGCAGTTCGACGGCACCACCGTGACGTTGATCCCTGAGGTCAAGGCGGCGGTGCGCGCGTTCGCCGACGCGGGTCTGGTCGCTGCCGCGATGGACGAGTCGGTGGGCGGCGGGCAATTGCCCCACGTCGTACAACAGGCTTGCTTCGCGTGGTTCCAGGCGGCGAACGTGTCGACGTCGGGTTACCCGATGCTGACGATGGCGAATGCCAACCTGCTCGTGGCGCATGCGACGCCTGAGCAGGTGGAGCGCTTCGTGCCGCCGATGCTGGAGGGCCGATGGTTCGGCACGATGTGCCTGTCCGAACCGCAGGCTGGCTCGTCGTTGGGTGACGTCGCGACTCGTGCGGTACGTCAGGCGGACGGCACCTTCCGGCTGTTCGGCAACAAGATGTGGATCTCCGGCGGCGACCATGAGCTGGGGGAGAACATCGTCCACCTCGTGCTTGCCCGCGTCGAGGGTGCGCCGGCGGGGGTGAAGGGACTCTCGTTGTTCGCGACGCCCAAGTTCGTCGTGGGCTCGGACGGTCAGCGGGGCGAACGCAACGACGTCACCCTTGCCGGACTCAACCACAAGATGGGCTTCCGGGGCACCGTCAACACTGTCCTCAACTTCGGCGAAGGTGTGCACCAGCCGGGCGGCGCACCTGGCGCGGTGGGGGAGCTCGTCGGTGAGGAGGGACGCGGCCTCGCCGTCATGTTCCACATGATGAACGAGGCACGGATCGGCGTCGGTTCGGGTGCGGTCGCGCTCGGCTACACCGGCTACCTGCGCGCCCTTTCCTATGCACGCGAACGTGTCCAGGGTCGCCCGCTGGATGCCAAGGACCCGGCCGCGCCGCCCGTCCCGATCGTCGAGCACGCCGACATCCGCCGGATGCTCCTGGCCTCCAAGTCGTACGTCGAGGGCGGGCTCGCCCTGGTCCTCAAGGCCGCGCACCTGCTGGACGACCAGCACACACACCCGGATCCAATGGTCCGCGAGAAGGCGGGCGCGCTGCTCGACGTGCTCACTCCGATCGTGAAGAGCTGGCCTTCGCAGTGGTGCCTGACGGCCAACGACCTGGCCATCCAGGTGCACGGCGGCTATGGCTACACCCGGGAGTACGGCGTCGAGCAGCTCTATCGCGACAACCGACTCAACCCGATCCACGAAGGCACCCATGGCATCCAGGCCCTCGACCTGCTCGGTCGCAAGCTCGTCATGGACGGTGGCGCGGGAATGCTGCTGCTCAAGGACGCGATCGACGACACCATCGGCCGGGCCGGCGATCTGGGCGATCCGGTGTTGCAGGAATACGCCTTCCGCCTGGCCGGCGGTCTCGAGTCGCTTGTCCAGGCGGTGGGTTCGGCCTGGTCCTCCGGCGACCCTCGTGCCGCTCTCGCCAACGCCAGCTATGCCCTGGAGGGTGCCGGCCACGTCGTGGTCGCCTGGATCTGGCTGGACCAGCTCGTCGCCGCCCACGGGCGCGAGGGTTCGTTCTATGACGGCAAGCGCGCCGCCGGTCGCTACTTCCTCACTCACGAACTTCCCAAGGTGGGCCCGATCCTCGACCTGCTGGCTGGCGGCGATCAGCTGTTCAACGACCTCGATCCGGCGTCGCTGTGACGGACGCGCCGCTGGACCTGTCGCTGTTCGGTGAGGATTCACCTCCGGCCGAGACCGTTGCTCCCGCATCGGCACCGGCCGCGATCGCCGAGTGGCAGATGGACCTGCTCCGTAAGGCCCTCGACGCCCGCGGTGTCACTGAGATGTCCGAGCGCCAGGCGCTCGTCGTCGAAGCAGCAGGTCGCCCGCTCGCATCCTTGCGGGACCTGACCTCCGAGGAGGCCAATGCGGTGCTCGTCTGGTTCGGTCGTACGCCGCCCGCCCAAGGTTCCGATCGGTCGGCGTCACTGTGGGAGCCGCGGGACGGGGACACCTGGATCGACCGCCTGTGAAGTCAGCGGTCAACTCACCTCGACCTTGATGCGGGTGCGGTAGATCTCGCCGATGAGCTGGCCTTCGTGGTCGCGGAGGGGTTCGACGACGCGGGTGCCTTGGGGTGTGACGATGCGGACGAGTCCGTGGGGTGTTTCCCATTGGTAGGCGCCCTGGGTGCCGTCGCGTCCGAGCTGTTTCACCTTGTAGCCGAGGTGGGTCTTCGCTCGGTGGTGGGTTCTCGTGAGGGGTGCGTCGTTGTGGTCCCCGGTCTGTCCGGGTGGCCCGTGTTTGTCGTAGGGCACGGCGTGGTCGTGGTCGAGTCGTCGGGTGGTGGAGGTGGAGTGGGGGAACACATCCCCGCCGGTGCGCAGCAGGGCGCGTTCTTTCATCGCAGTGGGGTGTTCGTAGGCGTTGACCGCAGTGCTGTGGTTGAGGTCGATGACCGGTTTCAGTACGACGTTGCGGTGGTGGATGAGGGTGAGGAACTGTTCGAGGAGCATGGGCCCGAGTTCTTCGACACGGACCAGTCCGGTGCCGTCGCCGGCGAGGAAGCGGGCGAGGACCTCGGCGGAGATGTGGGCGTGGATGACGGCCTTGCGTTCGGCACGCGTCGGCTTCTTGACCCGTGGTGCTGGCTCGTCGGCGGCCGGCTCGGGCTCATCGTCGATGGTGTCTGAGGGTGGGCGGAGGCCGTCGAGGAGTCGGACGGCGGCGTA
>JASLDK010000205.1 GCA_030145945.1 Nocardioides sp. | reverse complement strand
ATCGAGGTCGTCGCGTTCTTGAACGCCTCGGAGAACAGATTGATGACGATGATCCCCGAGAACAGGTAGACCGCGTAGTTCGGGGTGCCGTGCTGCAACTGCAGGAAGATGCCCATGACGACCCAGAACACGAGGAACTGGGCCGCGGGACGCACGTAGGACCAGGTCCAGCCGAGGATCGAGTTGCGGTACCGCGTCGTCACGCCGGTGCGCACCAGAAGTTGCAGCAGATAGCGCCAGCGCACCACGTCGCCAAGGCCGTGGCTGCGCCCGGGGGCGTCGAACTCCGCCCTGGGCACGGTGACGAAGAGATCGGGTGTGGTGTTCACGAGGTCTTTCTGGGTCTCAGCATCGACAGAACCTGCCCAGTCTAGGCGAGCGGTCCTGCAGAACCGCCGAGGGACGGGCCTCGGCGGTCAGCCGAGCTGGGCGAAGATCTGCCAGCCCCACCCGATCAGACGCGGGCTTCTCCATGTGGCGCCGCCGTTGCCCGGGTACAGCCAGAGCTGACCCGTCGCATCCTGGCCGAGGAGGTCGGGCACGCCGTCGCCGTCGAAGTCGCCGGGTGCGACGAGGGCGGTCATTCCGTTCCACCCCTGCCCGACCTTGCGCGGTGTCCCCCACGCGCCGGAGCCGTCGATCGGATAGAGCCACAGGCTTCCGTCGCTCCGGCGCAGCAGGAGGTCAGAGAGACCGTCGCCGTTCAGATCCCCGGCGTTCAGCAGCGCGGTGGCGATGCCCCAGCCGGTGCCGATCGTCCGGGAGTCGAGCCAGCCGCCGCGGCCGTCGCCACGGTAGAGCAGGAGCTCGCCGCTCGGAGCGCGGGCGATGATGTCCCTGTTGCGGTCGCCGTCGAAGTCGATGCCGCCGACGACCATGTCGAGTCCGCCCCAGCCCTGCCCGATCTGGCGAGGAGCACCGTACGTGCCGTCGCCCTTGCCCGGGTAGAGCCAGAACGTGCCGTCCGTCTTGATCCGCCCGAGGTCCGGGAGCCCGTCTCCGGAGAAGTCCCCCATCGTGATGAGCCGATCGCCCTTGGCCCAGCCGGTGGACGCGGCCATGGTGCCACGCCATCCGCCTGCGCCGTCACCGCGGTAGAGCGTCAGCGCGCCGGCCGGCGTCAGTCCGACCACATCCGGGTTGCCGTCGCCGTCGGCGTCTCCGACCCCCGAGGTCGGGGTGAGCTGACGCGGCTGGGAGGCCGGAGCGCCTGCCCCGCTGAGGGACACCATGGCGCCCCACCCGTTGCCGGAGGTGGGACCGTTGACGATCGCTCCGTCGCCGGAGCCGGTGAACTGGGCGATCGCGCCCGTCGAGGTGACGCCGAGGAGATCGGTCTTCCCGTCGCCGGTGACGTCCCCCGCCTGGAAGACCGTCTTCATGGTGCCGAAGCCGACACCCACCTTGCGCGGCGCGAGCCACGTGGCGCCCCGAGCCCCGTAGTAGACGACGATCCCGCCCGCGGCATCCGTCGCGTAGAGATCCGGAACCCCGTTGCCGTCGACATCGGCGCCGCCGGAGAGGAAGCGCATCGACGACCAGCCGCTGCCGACCTGGCGGGGTTTGCCGAAGCCGCCGGTCTGCGTCCCCGGCCAGAGCCACAGCGCGCCTGCGCTGTCCACCGTGAACACGTCCGGGATCCCGTCGCCGTCGAAGTCGCCGGCGGCCGTGATCTGCTTCGCCGCAGACCAGTCGACCGCGAGCTTCTGCGGTGCCGCGAAGCGGCCGGTGCCGTCGCCTCTCAGCAGGTAGGTGCCGCTCGGTGCCACCGCGACCAGATCACGGTGCCCGTCCCCGTCGAGGTCGCCCACCGCGAGCACCCGGGTGGCGCCCGTCACGGTCAACAATCCGATCCGGTTCCCCCAGGTCCCGTTCTTGTACGGATAGGCGTAGATCCCGCCCGAGGTGTCGGACGCCACGACGTAGGAGTCCTTGTCGAACGACGAGATGGTCGGCACCGGCGGCGTCGTCGGGGCCGAGGTCTGCGTGGATCCGAACCAGTCGGTGAAGTAGTTGTAGAAGTTGCGGTTGCCGTAGGCCGAGCAGGAGTTCCCCTCGCCGTAGCCCGCCGCCATCGCCGCCGCGTTCGGCTGGTAGGGCGTGTAGTAGTAGAGCGCGGACGTCGCCTTGTTCGCGATGTAGACCGGCGCGCTTCCGCAAGAGCTCTTCGGGTTGTAGAGGATGTTCCAGGTGTTCCCCGGGGCGTAGTACGTGAACCACCGGCCCTCCATGTAGATCTGCATCTGCCGTGCGGCGCCGTAGATCTGCTGGAAGAAGCCGACGAAGGACGGATCGCACGGCGCGTCGTCGGGGCACCCCTGGCCGAGCGCCGCGTTGTAGCGCCAGGCGCTCGGCCACCCGTGCGTGACGAGGCCCTGCTCCTTCTGGAGCATCACGATGAGCACCTGGGGGTTGATGTTGCATGACTGCGCGACCCGGTAGACGATCCGTGCCGCCGACTCGTTCGGCTGGCCGGTGTAGCCGTTGCAGTAGGCATCGGCCGGACGGTCCGAACTCGTCATCCGGAAGTCCTTGAGGCAGACGATCGGCTTGCCGTCCTCATCGATCCCGCCCAGGCAGGTCGGCACCTTCGCGTTGAAGAAGGCCTGGATCTGGGCCTCGGTCATCGTCGAGCTGTTCGTGAAGACGGCGTCGCTGATGATGTTGCCCGCGGTGAACCCGACGAGAGAGGACTTCACCGGCCCGCTCGACGCGGACGCCGCGGAGCCGATCGCCGGCACACCGGCCACGCCCAGCGCGATGGCGAGCACGCTCACGACGAAACGCCGGGT
>JASLDK010000202.1 GCA_030145945.1 Nocardioides sp. | reverse complement strand
ATGCCGCCGACGTGCAGGGTGTCGCCGTCGATCCAGTAGCCGGTGAGGTCGACCTCGGGCTCGATCGACGCACCCTTGCCGACGGTCAGGTGGCCGGTCACCGGCGGCAGTGAGTGCAGGTCGGCTCCACGGGCGACCTTGGCTCCGAGGAGCCGGGCGTACCACGTGATGTAGGGCGCGCCGGACAGTCGGGTGGCGCCGAGCTCGTCGGCCAACCGCTCGGCGAGCCAGATCCGGAGATGGACCTTGCCGCCGCGTGGGTAGTCACCCGGCCGGACGCCGGTGAGCACGGCCTGGGCGAGCTTGGCGGCCAGGAACATCCGTCCCGGCGGGGTCCAGAAGACCGCCACCAGGGGTGCCAGCAACCACCACGAGACCGTCGGCAGCCAGGCGACGTCGAGCAGGTCGTGGACCAGCTTGGCGGCGACCAGCGCCATCGTCAGCCAGCGCGGCGCGGCGAGCGCGCGCAGCAGCGGCACGGCCACGATCTGGCCGACCTGCGTCTTGCGCGGGATCGGCATGACCTTGCGGCTCTGCTCCGCGAGAACGGACGGCTCGAGCACGTCGAGGAAGGCCGAAAGTCGCTCCACGGTGGGGTTCTCGTAGAGGTCGGCCACCGTCAGGTCGGGGTGGTCGGTGCGCAGCAGGGTGACCACCTGGGCCGCGCTGAGACTGCCGCCGCCGAGGTCGAAGAAGTCGGAACCAGGGCCGTCCGGGACGGCGCCGATCACCTGCTGCCAGACCTCGGCGATCCGCGCCGCCGAGCCCTGCAGACCGGCGTCGGCCGGGTCCGCCGTCGCCAACGGCCACGGCAGCGCGTCGCGGTCGACCTTGCCGGAGATCCGGGTCGGGATGTCGTCGACGACCGCGAGCCGCGGCACGAGGGCGGCCGGCATGATTGCCCGCAGGTGGGCGGTCGCTGCTGCGCCGTCGTACGCCGTCGTCGTGGCGACGTAGCCGACGAGGAGCTGGTTGCCGGTGCTGGTGCGACGGACCGCGGCCGCCGCACCCGTCACGCCGGGCAGGGCCAGCAGGGCCGAGTCGATCTCACCGAGCTCGATCCGGCGTCCCCCGAGCTTGATCTGGTCATCGGCGCGACCGGCGAACAGCAGGCCCGCGGGATCGTTGACGACGATGTCGCCGCTGCGATAGGCACGTCCCCACCCGAGGGTGGGCATGGGGGCGTACTTCTCGGCGTCCTTCGCCGGGTCCAGATAGCGAGCCAGTCCGACGCCGCCGATGATCAGCTCGCCGCGCTCCCCCTCCGCCACCGGCTCCCCGGTCGCCGGGTCGACGACGACCAGATCCCAACCTGCCAGGGGAAGGCCGATCCGGACCGGACCGTCGGTGTCGACCAGCGCACCGCAGGCGACCACGGTCGCCTCGGTGGGGCCATAGGTGTTCCAGACCTCCCGACCGGGCCTGACCAGGCGGCTCGCCAACTCGGGCGGCAGCGCCTCGCCACCGAGGATCAGCAGGCGCACCCGCTCGAGCGCGTCATCGGGCCACAGGCTCACCAGCGTCGGGACGGTGGAGACGATCGTGATGTCGTTGGCCGTCAACCACGGGCCGACGTCGACGCCGCTGCGCACCAGTGCTCGCGGCGCGGGGACCAGGCAGGCGCCGTACCGCCAGGCCAGCCACATCTCCTCACAACTCGCGTCGAAGGCGACACTCAGGCCAGCCATCACCCGGTCGCCGGGACCGATCGGCGCATCCTGGAGGAACATGCCCGACTCGGCATCGACGAAGGCGGCCGCATTGCGATGCGTGACAGCCACACCCTTCGGCGTACCCGTCGAACCGGAGGTGAAGATCACCCAGGCGTCGTCGTCGACAGCCGGCTCCTGCGGGACCCGCGGCTCCGCCGGACGGCGTACGTCGATGTCCAGGCCGACGCCGATGACGGCCGCGACATCGGCCTCGCCGAAGACCAGACGAGCCCTCTCATCCGGGTCGTCGGCGTCGACGGGGACGTAGGCGGCCCCGGAGAACAGCACGCCCATGATCGCGACATAGAGGTCGGTCGACCCCGAAAGGAGTCGGACACCGACTTTGTCGCCGGGGCCGATGCCGAGCTCGGCAAGGTCGGCGGCCACCGCCTCGGCGGCCTCGTGGAACTCCGCATAGGTGACGGTGTCACTTCCGCTGTCGAGGGCCATCGCGTCGGGGTGGACGTCGGCGGTACGCCGGAGCACGTCGACGAGCGTGCGCGCGGCGGGTGCCTCGTCGCCGCGGAGCAGGGGGTTCACCTCTCCATCCAAGTGGACGCAGGTGAACGAATGATGACGGCGGTCGGTGGGGTCCGTTGTGCCGCTTTGTGATGTGGGACACAATCTGGCGGATGAACACCACCGCGAGTGCGACGACGGAGTCCCCCGCCCCCACCACCCGGAGTTGGCCACCGGCCGTGCCGCCGGAGCCCACCTATGTCGAGGACCGGCTCAACTACTGGGCGGCCGCCACCCCGGACGCGGAGGCGATGACCTATCTCGGGCGGACCTGGACGTGGAAGCAGTGGCACGACCGGGTCCATCGCGCGGCCGGCGGACTGCGCGACCTCGGGATCGCCCGCGGCGATGTGGTGTCCTTCCTCGACAAGAACCACCCGGCCTGCGTGGAGGTCAGCCTCGCCGCCGGCTCGATCGGCGCCGCCAACGCGATCATCAACTGGCGCTCGGCAGGCGACGAGATCGACTACGCCGTCAACGACTCCGGCGCCAAGGTCCTCTTCGTCGGCAGCGAGCTGATGCCGACGATCGCCGAGATCCGCGACCGCCTCCCGAACGTGCACACGATCATCGAGGTGACGCCCGAAGGTGCCGAGGGCGACGCCTACGAGGCCTTCCTGGCGTCGGCGACGCCCTGCGACGACGGGCCGGACGTGCTCGAGGACGACGTGTGCCTGGTGATGTATTCGTCGGGCACCACCGGTCGCCCGAAGGGCATCATGCTGACCCATCGCAACATGGTCCAGCACACGCTGAACGCCCACGACGGCTGGGAGTTCGAGCCCGGCGACAAGTCGATGGTGGCCATGCCGCTGTTCCACGTCGGCGGATCGTCGTACGTGCTGTTCGGGATCCACGACGGCATCCCGAGCGTGATGACCCGCGACCCCGATGGCGCCTCCCTGGCGGGCGCGATCCTCGCCGGCGCCAACCGGACCTTCCTCGTGCCCGCGGTCCTCGCGCAGGTGCTGCAGTCGGGGCCGGACGCGATCAAGCTCTTCGGCGCACTGAAGACCTACACGTACGGCGCCGCGCCGATGCCGCCACCGTTGCTGCGGGCCGCGATGGAGGCCTGGCCCGACACCGACTTCATCCAGGTCTACGGCCTGACCGAGGTCGGGGGCGTCGCCACTCACCTGATGCCCGAGGACCACCGCACCGCCGAGGCCGACGGTCATCCTGAGCGACTGGTGTCGGCGGGCAAGCCGGTGCCGAAGTGCGAGGTGCGGATCGTCGACCCGGCGACGCTGGAGGAGGTCGACCAGGGCGAGCACGGCGAGATCTGGCTGCGGACCCCGCAGCTGATGAAGGGATTCCTCAACAAGCCCGAGGCCACGGCCGAGGTGATCACCGAGGACGGTTGGTTCCGCACCGGCGACATGGGACACGTGGACGCCGAGGGCTATGTCTTCGTCTCCGACCGGCTCAAGGACATGATCATCACCGGCGGCGAGAACGTCTACTCGCCCGAGGTCGAGCGGGTGCTCTCCGAGCACCCCGGTGTCCTCGAGGTCGCCGTGATCGGCGTACCCGACGACACCTGGGGTGAGTCGGTCAAGGCCGTCGTGGCTCTCAAGGAGGGCTCGGACGCCTCCGAGGTCGAGCTGATCCAGTGGGCCCGGGAGCGGCTCGCGAACTTCAAGGCGCCGAAGACGGTCGACATCATCAGCGCCCTGCCGCGCAACCCCACCGGCAAGATCCTCAAGCGCGAGCTGCGCAAGCCCTACTGGGAGCAGCGCGAACGCCAGGTCTGATCCGGGCCGCCTCGACTCAGAGGAACTCCTCAACGGAGTCTCAGCGGGATCACAGGGTCGGCTTGCAGGGTGGAGGCATGACCCAGGCCCCACCTCCCTTCTCCCCCGGGTACGCCCCGGGCCAGCAGGCACCATCGGTCACCGCGGAGTTGCCCACTCCGCCGTCGTACCCACCCCCGGGTCCTCCCTTCCTGAGCGCGCCGTCGCCACAACGGCGCCCCCGGAGGGCGGGTTTCGCGGTCGCGGTGCTGACCGGTGCCCTGCTGGTCGGAGGTGGGGCAGGGGTCGCCGGCGCGGCGCTCTACGACTCCGCTTCGGGCGGGTCGAGCAGTGCGAACGGCAACGGGTCGTCGCTCTCGGTCGTCGACAACGGCAACAAGCCGGCAGCGAGCGGGAGCGTGGAGTCGGTCGCCTCCGCCGTCCTGCCCTCCGTGGTCGCGATCGGGGTCAACGGCGGCGGCGCGTCCGGCACCGGGTCCGGCGTCATCCTCGACACCAACGGGCTGATCCTGACCAACGACCACGTGGTCACCCTGGGTGGTCAGATCCCGTCGGAGCAGGCGGAGGTCACGGTGTCGTTCAACAACGGCAAGAAGGCACGGGCCACCGTGGTCGGCACCGATCCGCTCACCGACACCGCCCTGATCAAGGTCGACGGCGTCGACGGACTCAAGCCCGTCACCATCGGCAAGTCGAGCAACCTCGACGTCGGTGAACAGGTCGTCGCGATCGGCTCCCCGTTCGGCCTCGACGCCACCGTCACCAGCGGCATCGTCAGCGCGTTGGACCGCCCGGTCGAGGTGGCGCGGGACGCGCAGGGCAATGCGACCGCCTATCCCGCGATCCAGACCGACGCCGCCATCAATCCCGGCAACAGTGGCGGTCCCCTGGTCAACATGGACGGCCAACTGGTCGGCATCAACGCCTCGATCAAGTCTGCTGCCGCCAACGGCAGCAGCGAGTCCGGGTCGATCGGACTCGGCTTCGCCATCCCGATCGACGAGGTGCTTCCGATCATCGAGCAGCTCAAGGCAGGCGAGACGCCCACCCATGCCCGCCTGGGCATCCAGGTCTCCGACGCCGCTGGGAGTGCCGGATCCAGCGACAGCACCCTGAGCGGTGCCCGGATCGAGAAGATCGAGCAGGGCTCGGCGGCGGGCGACGCCGGCCTCCAACAGGGCGATGTCATCACCGCGATCGGCGATCACCAGATCGCCAGCACCGAGGGGCTGATCGCGACCGTGCGCTCCTACCGGCCCGGCGACAGCGTGAAGATCACCTACCTGCGCAACAACAAGGAGAGCAGCACCGAGCTGAAGCTCGGCTCCGACTCCTGAGACCCGAGGGCGCGGCGGCGGTTCAGGTCAGGAACCGCCGCCCGCCTTGCGGCGATGCATCTTCGGGCCACCACCGACCACCTCGGAACCGTGGGCCTTCTCCTTGACCGGACCGTCCTCGTGGACGCCCTGCTCCTTGTGGTTCTTGCGGTCGAGGGCCTCGCGCATCTTGGCCTTGAGATCGTCGTTCGCGCCGTTGGCAGCCATGGGGATTCCTTCCTCCGGTGGTGACGTGGACTCCACCGTGGCATGCCCGAGCTGTGAAACCAACCGAATTCGGGTCAGCCGTCACACACCTGTTTCCGTCACAGCCGCTTCTGCATCTCCGCCATCCGGGCGACGGGCTCGAATCCCAATCGCTCATTGATCGCGATCATCGCGTCGTTCTCCTCGGCGTTCCAGGTGATGACCCGACGACCGTTGACGTCCGCGCCGGCCTGCAGGGACTGGTGGTTGGCGACCTTGACCGCGAGACCCAGCCGGTGGCCGCGATGGTCACGGCGGACCAGGGTGCCCCACTGGTAGACGAAGTGTGGGTCGTGCGAGGGCAGCACCAACTGGCTGTAGGCGACCACGTCGCCGGTCGGGTCGAGGGCCACGGTGTGCCAGTTGGTCCGGCCCTGTTCGCTCTGTAGTCGCTCGTCATCGCGGAAGGTGGCGACATCGACCGCTTCCTCCTCACGCTCCATGTCACCGGTCGGTGCTTCGGTCAGGAGCGTGTTGGCGACGGCCAGCCAGCCCTCGACGAGGTCGTCGGGGATCCGGCCCGACCAGGAGAGGATCCGGTAGTCCGCGTGATGGGGTGCGGCCTCCGCCGCGATCTCGGCGAGCAGTCCGTTGTCGAACGGCAGGCGGACCGACCGCTGGATGTCCCCGAGCCCGAAGGCGTATCCGTGCCGCCGGGCGAACTCCGCCCCGGGTGTGCCGGCGCCGTCGGCGGGGCCGGCGTACGGCCAGGACACCTCGGCGTTGAGCAGCATCCGGCCTTCCTGAGCAGCAACCTGCTCCACATGCGCCAGGATCAGGGATCCGGTGCCTCGGCGGCGTTCGTCGGGCAGGACGTGGACGCCGACCTCCGCGGAATCCAGGTTGTCGACCAGCGATTGCGAGAGCAGACCGGCTCCGACCGGGCCGCCACCGAGACGGGCGACCCAGAACCGCTCCCGCCGCTTCACCGCAGGGTGGCGAAGAACGGCCAGCACCTCCTCGGCTGCCCACGGGGTCGCGTGCTCCCCGACCTCGTGACCGTGGGAGGTCTCGCAGATCGCTGCCCAGGTGCGGACGCCGTCGGGATCCTCAGCGGTGATCTCGACGATCTCGATGTCCTCGACGATCGTCATCGCACTCTCTCCACTCGCTTCTCGTCCCACACCGGGTCATCCGACTCATAGACCGTGCCGTCGGAACCGAACACGCAGAATTGGTCGAATCCCCGCGCGAACCAGCGGTCGTGGGTGACCGCGATGACCGTGCCGTCGAAGGCGGCCAGACCTTCCTCGAGCGCTTCGGCCGACTGGACGTCGAGGTTGTCGGTCGGTTCGTCGAGCAGCAGGAGGGTCGCGCCGGACAGCTCCAGCAACAGGATCTGGAAGCGCGCCTGCTGGCCACCCGACAGGGAGTCGAAGGCCTGCTCCGAGCTGGCCGCCAACTCGTAGCGGTCGAGCACCCGCGCGGCCTGTTCACGACCCATCCCCTTGCGACCGTCGGGATGGCCGTCGCCGCGATGCAGGATCTCCAGCAACGTGCGGCCGGCGAGCTCGGGATGCTCGTGGGTCTGCACGAACCAGCCGGGGCGCACCCGCGCACCGAGCCGGGCCCGGCCGGTGTGGGCGACCGGAGCGATGTCGGCTTCACTGACCGGCCGGTGTTCGACATCGGGATCGCTGCCACCGGCCGCGAGCAGGCGCAGGAAGTGCGACTTGCCCGAGCCGTTGGAGCCGAGCACTGCCAGGCGGTCGCCGTACCAGACCTCGAGATCGAAGGGCTTCATCAAACCGGTGAGCTCGACGTCCTCGCACACCACCGCCCGTTTGCCGGTGCGGGCCCCGGAGAGCCGCATGGTGACCTGCTGCTCGCGGGGTTGCTCGGTCGGCGGACCCGCCTCCTCGAACTTTCGCAGCCGCGTCTGGGCGGCGCGATATTGCGACGACATGCCGTCGTTGTATTCGGCCTTGATCTTGAGCCGCAGCACCAGCGCCTTGAGCTTCTCGTGCTCCTCGTCCCAGCGTCGGCGCAGCTCGGCGAAGCGGGCGAACCGGTCCTTCCTCGCTTCGTGGTACGACGTGAACCCGCCCGGATGCGTCCAGACGCTGTTGCCACCGCCGCCTGCACCGAGCTCGACGGTGACCACGTGGGTGGCCGCGTTGGCGAGGAGTTCGCGATCGTGGCTGATGAACAGGATCGTCTTGTCGGAGGCGGCGATCCTCTGCTCGAGCCAGATCTTGCCGGGCACGTCCAGAAAGTTGTCGGGCTCGTCGAGCAGGAGAACCTCCTCGGGACCGGCGAGGAGGTATTCGAGGACGAGCCGCTTCTGCTCACCGCCCGACAAGGTGCGCAGCTCGCGGTACTTCGCCCGATCGAACGGCACCGCGAGGGCCTTGACCGTGCAGACGTCCCACACGACCTCGATGTCGTAGCCGCCCGCGTCGGAGTAGTCCGACAGGGCCTGCGCATAGGCGAGTTGGGTGGCCTCGTCGTCGGTGTCCATCAGGGCGAGCTCGAGTCGGTCGACCTCGGCTGCCGCCGTGCGCACCGGCTCGGGCGCGAGGCTGAGCAGCAGGTCGGCGATGGTCGGAGCCGCAGCGCCGAGGCCGCGATCCACCATCTGGCGCATGATTCCGAGCCCACCCGACCTCGTCACCGCCCCCGCGTGCGGGGCCAGATCGCCGGTGATGATGCGGAACAAGGTCGTCTTGCCCGCCCCGTTGGCGCCGACCAACGCGACCTTGGCGCCGTCGGCGACCCGGAACGACACGTCGTCGAGCAGCACCCGCCCGTCCGGGAGCTCGTACCGGACGCCGGAGACCTCTACATGACCCACGAGAGTGGATTGTCCCCTGTGGAGGTCTCCGGCTGCGACCGGATTAGCCGGTACGCCGTCAGGCGCGCCGCTCCAGCACCGGCGCCCTCGACCGGGTGCACGCCGCCACGATCAGCGCCGCCAGCACGGGCACCCCGAGCCCCACGCCCACGAGGTTGGCCCACGGCACCGTGAAGGTCGGTGCCCCGAACGTCGCCCGCAGGGCGTAGGACACGAAGGTCCCGAGCACCACCCCGACCAGGGCACCGACCCCCGAGATGACCAGGGCCTGTGCTCCGGCCAGCTGTCGGCGTACCCGCGGCGCGGCGCCGACCGCCGAGAGCGTCGCCAACTCCCGCCTGCCTTCGGCTGCCGAGAGGGCGACCGCGATCGCGACGCCGATCAGGGTGACCAGTGCGGAGATGCCGCCGACGGCGAGGAGGGCGATCCGATAGTCATCGGAACGGTCCCGCTCCGTCCACGCGCCCGTGCGGTGCCCGGCCCGGGCCGCCTTGAGCATGGCCTTCTCCTGGGCGGGAGTCGTGCCCGCGGG